>CAZLYG010000470.1:0-3779 GCA_964563075.1 uncultured Steroidobacteraceae bacterium
CACTCCCGCTCCGCCATGCAACGGCTGCCGTGGCGGCCTGAAGCAAGCCGCGCCGCGTCCAGGCGGGGGATGTGGTCTGATCTGTGGTCATCGAGCCTCTCCTCGTACCTCGAGGCGTCAGCGACGCGTGAGGTAAACGCCCATGGAGTCTTCCCATTTGCTGTCGGTCAGCTGCCGTACATGGGTTCCATCGCGATTCATCAGGAATATCTGCGCATACGGCTGTGGTGAGGTGTCGTAGAGCGCCGCTTCGTCCTTGAACCCCGTGCGGGAGCTCTCGAACCAGATTTCCTGCCCGTCGGTCGACCATGTCGCGTGCGCATCCGCGCCACGGGTGGTGGTGAGACGCCTGACGTCCGAGCCGTCCGGCTGCATGGTGAACACTTCAAAGTCGGCGTCCGGCATGCGCCGCGTGAAGACGACGCGATCGCCACTCGGGGAGTAGAAGGGGAAATTGTCCCACTCGGTCGTCAGTACGGTGACGGAGTGGTCGGCCAGTTTGAGCGCCCGCAGGCCCCGCCCCTGCTTGCTATCGGCATCGCCCCAGGTCCGATAGATGATCGTCGCTCCATCCGGGCTCCAGGTGGGGAACCCGACGTTGAATTTGTCGTCGGTGATCTGTTTGCTTTCGGACCCATCTGCCTTGACCATCCACAGATTCGCAGGAGCGAATCCGCGGCCTCCGAAGAACACGCCGACTCCAAAGGCAAGCCACTGGCAATCGGGCGACCACGTCGGCTCGAGCGACGCGCCGTCCTGTCTTTGAAACACCTTTTTGCGGTCGGTGCCGTCCGGGTTCATCACGCTCACCGACGCGCGCGGACTGCCGAACGGAAAATCCAGGTCCGTGATGGCCAGCTTCCCGGACTTCGGGCACAGAATCGGAAACACGTCGGTGTACCGGTATTCGCGCGCTTTGTCCCAGCTGTAGAGCCGGGTGTACTGCGGGCGGTTGGTCAGATCGCGCTTGTAGTAGACGACACTCTTGCCATCGGGCGACCACGAGGGGTTGCGAACGACCCCGCGGGGACCCTGCGACCCATCGGTATACGCAACGCCCGCACCTGCAGAGTCCGCCGAGGCCGACTTCACCAGATACCCGATCGCACCATTGGCCAGGTATTGCGGATTGGTCTTGAGACCAGGCCCGGAGGACACCGGCGTGATGGAGCCGCTCGCCACGTCCACCTCGACGATCTGCGATGTGGTGGCAAACCTCACACCCGGAAAGCCGTCCATGCGTGCGGCGAAGGTCTCGTTCGTAGGAATCTGATAGACGACGATCTTCCTGCCGTCCGCCGACCACCGCGGCGATCCGATTGACATCGTCGGCGTCGTCGAGGTGAGGCGCCGCAAGCCGCTTCCATCGGCACGCATGATGTAGAGACTGGTCGGTTGCGAGTGACCCGCGCCGGCACCCATCTCGGCGCCTGCCCACTTCTCGCCCCGATCGGAGGTAAAGGCGATCCAGTTCCCATCCGCAGACCAGGCAGGGCGGAAGTTGCCGTTCATCGTTTCGGGGGGATCCGACTTGCCGTCCCCGGTCAGGTTGCGCGCCTGGCGGGTTTTCAGATCCATGACCCAGATGTTGGTGGTACGCGCTCCCCCCTGGGTCGAAACGAAGGCCAGCCGCGTTCCATCCGGAGAGAGCACGCCGGCATCCTCCATGGCCGGGTCACGCGTCAGTTGCTCGAGTCCGGAGCCGTCCGGGTGAACTCTCCAGATATCGGCCTGACCGGTTCCTTCCCGGTCGCGCTCGGAGGTGAAAACGATCCACTTCCCATCGGGCGAGAAGCTCGGGTCGTAGTCCAGCCCGGTCGAATCCGGCAACAGGCGTCGTTCACCGGAACCGTCCGCGTTGGCGACGTATAGCTGCATTTTCGAAGGCCCGATGCGATTCATGAGCATCACATCCTTGGCGAGCGCAGGGATGACTGCCAGACAGCCGCTCACGCTCAGAACCGCCGCCGCGCGAAACGAATTCATGTGTTGCCGCCGAATCTTCAACATGTGCGGTTCTCCCCCCTCAACGCCGGTGTCTCGCTGCAACGCTCAGCTGAGCAGCTCAGGCAGCGCCCCCTCGACATGCCCGCGATACACACCACGAAGCTCTTCTCGACTGAGCACACGCCCCGCCTCGAGAGCCTGCACATGCTCGAGCGGCGTACGAAACGGGTAGTCCGTGCCAAACAGAATGTGATTCACGGGGATGACCTGTCTGAGTGCCGTGGTGGCGACCGGATTGGAGGCCTGCGCGATCTCATAGAAGAACTTTGATGCGGCGGCGCGAAATCCTTCCGGCACCTGAGCTTTGGCGGCAGGAGAACGGTCCGCGAAGTCGAACCTCTCGATGAGGAACGGCATGCTCCCGCCTCCATGACTCCAGATCATCCGGACGTTGGGAAACTTGTGGGCAGCGCCCCGATACACGAAGCTGGCAATCGCCCGCGTGGTGTCGGTCCCATATTCGACCAGTGTGTCGGCCACACCCGGGATCAGCCGGCTGCAGCACGCGGGGCCGGCGGGATGGACGTACACGATGGCCTTGCGCCGCTCCAGCTCGGCGAACACCGGATCAAATTGAGCATCGCCCAGCCACTGGTTGCCATAGCTGGTGAACAAGCCGATGCCGGGAGCTTTCAGAACGTCGAGGCCGTACTCGATCTCACGCAAGGCGGCCTCGGTGTCCAGCGGCTGAATGCAGACGAAGAACCCGAACGACGCGGCGTGTGCGGTGCACGTGCGCGCGGCGAATTCATTGGATTCGCGCACCAGTCTGCGCCCCTGATCCCCGGTTTGAACCACCCCCGGGGTGGTCAGCGACAGCAACGACCGGGCAACACCGGCGGCGCCCATCGCATCGATATGCTGCTGCAGACTCCAGGCATTCATGGGGGTCGGGAGCCCGAGCTCCTTCAGAACCGGCGGGTAGTAGTGCGCGTGGACATCGACGATCCGGCGCGCCGCTGTCGTCTCCTGCGCCGGCAGCGTGCTCGCGACAGTGATTGCCCCAAGCCCAGCGAGCGCGCGGCGACGTGAGATGCGGCCGTTGGCTTCTGAGATCGGCGTGTCGATTCGAGTTCCCATTACCTCCACCTCAACAGTCCTGCGGTGATCTCACACCCTGTTCGGTCGTCCGCGGAATCGAAGAGCGGGCACCCGGCGGTTTCCGGAAACAGCAGCAGCGTGGCCACAACCCCGATGACCGTGAACACCAGCGGGTAGCGCAAGCCGGAATAGATGTCGCCGGTGGCCGCGACGATGGCGAAAGCAGATACGGGCAGCAGGCCCCCGACCCACCCCGTCCCTATGTTGTAGGGCACGGCGAGCGCCGTGTAACGAACCCTGGAGGGAAACAGCTCCGCCAGCGCGGCTGCCTGAGGCCCGTACAGCGCCGCGGACGCGAGCAGGAAGACGAGCAGGAGCGCGATGATCGGACCTTCTCGAACACTCTGCCCGCTCGCCGAGCGTGGGTAGCCGGCCTTGGTGAGTAGGTCGAGCACCTGATTGGTGACTCTCAGCCGCTCACTGGCGGCCTGCGGGCCAGGCAGACCTGCAACGGATGCGCTCGGTACCACCTGTGCGCCCACACGTATCTGGGCAACCGAGCCCGGCGGCGCCAATGAGTTCCGGTACGGAATTCCAGCCTCCGAAAGAATGCGCCGCGCGACATCGCAGGAACTGTCGAACGTAGTGCGGCCCAACGGATCAAATTGGAAATGGCACTCTGCCGGGTCTGCGGCGACGCTCACGGGCGCCCGTTGCGCTGCGGCCTCGAG
>CAZLYG010000470.1:3789-4387 GCA_964563075.1 uncultured Steroidobacteraceae bacterium
GCCGCCGGGGCAGGGCGTGCCGCCCTGGTAGAGCGCCGGATTGGCATAGGCCGTCAAAGCGTGAAAGCCGGGTATGTACAAGAGCGCCGACAGAACCATCCCGAAAAGCATCACCGGCTTTCGTCCGATGCGATCCGACAGCCAACCAAAGAGAACGTAGCCGCCTGCAGACAACAGTACGCTCACCATGACCACACGGTTACCGACCCGCGGATCGACCTTCAGTACGCGCTCCAGGAAGAACTGCACGTAGAAATGGCCCGAGTACCACACCGCACCCTGCGCCAGCAGGATGCAGACGAGCGCCAATAGCATTTTCTCCAGATTGCGGCCTCTGAACGCCTCGGCAACCGGCGCGCGTGCTACACCCCGTTCTGCCTGCATCCTCTGGAAGACGGGGCTCTCCTCCAGCCGGAGTCGGATCCACAGAGAGATCCCCAGCAGCACGGCCGAAAGCACGAAAGGCACGCGCCAGCCCCACTGCTGCAATGCCTCTTCCCCTAGCAGAACCCGGGTTGCCAGAACGGTGCACACTGCGAGCACTACACCGAGGGCCGCCGTGACCTGAAACCAACTCGTGACGAGTCCACGCCGGTCG
>CAZLYG010000471.1:0-3597 GCA_964563075.1 uncultured Steroidobacteraceae bacterium
CGGAGTGAGGACCTCGGTGATATTCAACACCTGGTTGGCGGCGATGATCACTCGCGCATACAACTCACGCGTATCGATGTTCTTGATCTTCAATCTTGCCGGCCGTGAACGGTAGTCGATACCGGTCAGGCGCAGATCGTTCCACTTGATGAAGTCCCTTTTCAGATCGTCGTCGATCGTCCTCAGCTTCGTGACGCGGGTATCGCCTGTAACGGCCAGGACGCCGTCCTTGTCGCGGTCGATCGTGAGCGACGTCCCGAGTACTCCACTCAGAAGGGTCATGGACGTCTGCTGCGCGATGTAAGGCTGCAGTACCTTCAGGTCGAAACCCGTCAGCTGGGTGTGCGCCGAAAGCGCACCGGTCTCGGGCGAAACTTGCGCTTTGGCGGTGAGCTTGCCTGTACCGTCGAGACCCGTATCGGCATCGATCTGCAGGTTGGCCCCGGGCGCCGTCGTGTAGCCCGCGACGTGAATGTTGATCGGGTCGAGAGTGAGCGCGAAGGCAGGTTTGACTTTCCGATCCTCGGCAGACACCTTGAAGCCGTCGATGGCGATGTCGGGAACGGAAACCGTCCAGGCCGGTTGAGCGGCCGGAGTGGCAGCGGGCGCAGCGGAAACCGTCGGGGTAGGCAACGGTGCGGGCGATGTGCCGGCGGCGCTGACGGACCCCCCGTCGGCAGGCGGCGCGCCCGCAGTTGGCGGAGAAGTGTTGGCGGCCGGGGCGCCGACGGGTGACGTGTTGACGACCGCGGCGCTGGCCGTTGCCGCGCCCGCAGCCGACGTGCCTGCGCCAGCCGCCGGTTCGTTTGCGGGTGTCGACGTGAGCTCCGCCAGGTTGATCGAATCGTTCGGGTTGCGCCAGGCGCGCACGCCGCCCCCGGCAACGTGTACTTTCGCCACCTGGACTGATCGTTTGGCGAGATCAACCTGCGTGCCCTGGACCTCGACGCGCGCGAGCTCGATGTAATGAGCATCGTTTCCCTTGGGGCCGACAGCCAGGTCGGACACGGTCAGATCGTGAACGTTGACGCTGAGCCCGATGGGATTGCCGGCGCTGCTGAAGTCGTAATCGCCGCTCAACGCGATGGTACCGGTGGGGATCTGGAATCCCACCGAATCGCGCATATAGCTCCACAGCGTGTGCGCGAGCAGATGATCGACCTGAAAGTGGCCGCGCGAAGATAGTGGGCTCATCCCCACGGTCCCGCTCCAGTTGAACCGCTCGCCTGCTGCCGTTGCGCCTTCCAGCGAGTACTGGTTGTCCGTCTTGGCAGTGGTGCTGAAATCGAGCAGATCGAAGGTGACGGGTGTCAGGTCGGCTATGAATGGATCGCGGCGGGAGCGGTCCTCGTAGTGTGTCCGTCCCCGGCGCACGCTGAGCTTGTCGATGAACAACCGCGGCGGTGCCGCTGATGGTTGCTTGGGCGGTGCCGCGGTGGCAAAGCCTTTGCCAAGATCCGCCAGATTCAGCGTGCCGTCGGGACGGATCAGCACGCGTTCAAAAGGATCCTCCAGTGTGATTTCCTGAAAGCTGGGTCCGCGCCGCCAGAGAGAGACGATGCCCAGGTTCACGAACAGCCGGCTGAACGACAGCATGGGCTGGCCGTCGGCATCCGGGAGAGAAAACGACCGGATTTCCAGGGCGAGCGTGAACGGATTGAACCGGATGTCGCCGATCGACACCTGTCGCGAGTAGTGCGTGCTGACGAAGCTCTCAAGGTTCGATCGCAGGAGGCGCGGAACGCCAAAAAAGCCAAACGCCGCGTAGGCCCCGACGAGCACTACGATAACGGCTGCGAATATGAGCCACCGTCTAAGACCGCGCGCGAGCATGACGTCAACCTCACGAGCCCGACGCCGTTTCGCCCCGATGATAGCCCAGCCGTTCGGCCAGCCGCTATCGAGGAACCTTTACAGGATTCTGGTTCAGCGCGTCCTCGAGCGCAGTCGTCAACGGCTTCAGGAAGAATGACGTCTCCGGCATGAGCAGGGACTGCACACCCTTGTTCCGCAGAGCTTCCCCGACCACCGGCCCGACCGCGGCGACGAGCGTCCTGCCCAACGCACTGCGGATGTGCTCGATGGGTCCCGCTGCAAATACGCGCTCTACCTGCGGCGTGCTGGTGAATGCAATGGCATCGATGCCACCGGAGCTCATGCGCTCGAGCAGCGCGGCGACGGCCTGATCGTCCGCAGCATCCGCGTAGACATAAGGAGCAACCGTCGACACGCTCGCGCCCGCTCCCTGCAGGAAATCGACGAGCGGTCGATTCGGCTCCGTGCCGTACAGTTGAACGCCAAAGCGGTGTCCGCGCAGATCGAGGTCTTTCAGGCTGCCGATAACTCCTTGCGTGGTCGGCTGCTCTGCGGCGATGTCGGTCTTCAGGCCAAGCTCCCGGAGCGCGCGAGCCGGCTTCGGCCCACGGGTGATCTTTCGGATCGAAGCCAGACGGCCAATGACAGGCTCGCGCAATGCCGGCTCGTGCCTGTCGATGCAGGCGAGGATGCGGTGGATTCCCTCGCCCGTGAGGAATATCAGGTCATCGAATGCGCCGGCAGCCAGCCTCCGGCTCCAATCGAGGACCGGTACGGGATCGGGTGCATCGCGAATGGCCACCAGCGGACAGCGAAGCACCGTTGCTCCGCGCCGCTCGAGCATGGCGGCGAACAGCTCGATCTCGCGGGACTCGGGTACGGCGATGGTGCGGCCTGCGAGCGGCTGGGGGTCCATGGTGAGGGCCATTCTAATACGAGCAGGCTGGTAGGAGGGGTCGGGTGCTGCGTTCGCGGCGCCCCCGCTCGGCGGACGGCCGATGGCGACCCGCGCGCACAGCATATGCACCAGCCACCTGGGCTCAACAATAACCCCTCGAGGGATCCATCGTTAGCCAAAGGCCCCCAACGATAGGGGCTAATGGGGAACGATGCGCCCTTATAGGGAACTCTGTGGCGTGCGTCTCCTTGGGAAATATAACAATAGGAGACCTAACAGTGCCCGCCTCCGAGAGCGGATACGGGCGCGGTCCACGTGATTTGAGATCGCCAATCCACCGCATGACGTGTAGTGTTCGCCAAAAGTCTCGGGGGGACCGCCGTCCATGACCACGATGTCGCTCTCAGCGCAGAAGGAATTGACCGTCCGCGGTGTGATTCTGGGTGTGTTGATCACCCTGGTTTTCACGGCCGCCAACGTGTTTTTCGGCCTCAAGGCCGGACTGACCTTCGCCACCTCGATCCCGGCAGCAGTCATCTCGATGGCGGTGCTGCGCGGTTTCAAGGGGATGACCATTCAGGAGAACAATGTCGTACAGACCATTGCCTCTGCCGCCGGCACTCTCTCCGCGATCATTTTCGTGCTCCCCGGCCTGGTGATCATCGGCTGGTGGAATGGCTTTCCCTACTGGATCTCCGCCTCGATCTGTGCGCTCGGAGGCATTTTGGGAGTGATGTATTCCATTCCGCTGCGACGCGCCCTGGTGACGCAATCCGACCTGCCGTACCCGGAAGGAGTCGCCTGTGCCGAGGTTCTGAAGGTGGGTGGTGGTGCTGAGGCCAAGGAGTCCGCCGTAGAGGACGCGCGCGCCGGACTGCTGGCCG
>CAZLYG010000471.1:3607-4374 GCA_964563075.1 uncultured Steroidobacteraceae bacterium
GTGTTTGCACTCGTCGTGGCCACGCGGATATTTGCGAGCGACCTGGTGCAGTATTTCCGTGTGGGAACTCGGGGCGCGGTCAGCGGCTTCGACTTCTTTCTCTCCTTCGCGCTGTTTGGCATCGGCCATCTCGTGGGCCTGTGGGTCGGAGTAGCCATGGGCGTGGGCGCCTTGATCGCCTGGGCATGGGGCGTACCCCACTACTCCGTGCTCGGAAGCATCGATGCCGCCACCGCGAAGCTCGCCAGTGACACCTGGAGCCACCACATACGCTTCGTCGGCGCAGGCACCATTCTGGTCGCTGCGATCTGGACTCTGGCCAAGCTGGTCAAGCCCGTCTACGAGGGTTTGCGCTCTGCGGCTGCCGCCTCGCGTGCCCGACGTGTCGGAGGCCAGGAATCTCTGCCGCGCACCGAACGCGACATTCCCATCGGCATCGTCGGGGTCATCACGCTCGTCTGCATGGCTCCCATTGCCGTGCTGCTCGCGAGTTTTGACTCCGGCGGCGCGCTGAGCGGCCACATGACAGCTCTGGTCATCGGGGGGCTGGTCTACATCGCCCTGATGAGCTTCTTCGTCTCGGCCGTTTGCGGCTACATGGCCGGGCTGATCGGGTCGTCCAACAGCCCTCTGTCAGGTATCGGCATCCTGGCCGTCATCGGCGCCGCCCTGCTGCTGGTATTCGGGGTTCGCTCCAGTCTGCCCGCCAGTGCCCAGCAGGCGCTGGTGGCGTACGCCTTGTTTGTCACCGCGGTCGTGTTCGCCGT
>CAZLYG010000472.1:0-4365 GCA_964563075.1 uncultured Steroidobacteraceae bacterium
GTCACGGTGTCCTGCCCCAGGTCGAGGAGCACGCGGTGCGACTCGCCTATCGCGGCCTGGACGAGGTCGTGCGTACCACGCGCATAGAGTTCTCGCGCAAACCCGTTTCGCTCGGCGCGCATAACGCAGAGTTCCTGATCGAGTTGCCCGAGCGCGGCGTTGAATATCTGTACCTGGAAATCGGCGCTACCGACGAAGCGCGACCTTCACGGGAACGCTACCAGCGCGCCGCCGACGTAAGCACACAGACGGCAAGACACTTGCGCGCGTCGGCCGGATACCTCGAGACGCCCGGGCGGCTGTTCAACCAATGGCTGGCCAAGTCCCGGTCGGATCTGTCCCTGCTGACCACACCCTTGCCGACGGGCCCCTACCCTTACGCCGGAATTCCCTGGTTCTCGACCCAGTTCGGACGCGACGCCCTGATTACTGCACTGCAGACGCTGTGGCTGGACCCTCAGCTGGCCGCCGGAGTGCTGCGCTTTCTGGCATCGACCCAAGCCAGGGAGACATCGGCCTTTCGTGACTCCGAACCTGGAAAGATCATGCATGAGATGCGTCGCGGGGAAATGGCGCACCTGCGCGAGGTCCCTTTCGGGTGTTACTACGGCGCGGTCGATGCTACGCCCCTGTTCCTGATGTTGGCCGGAGCCTACGAGAGTCGCAGCGGCGACCGGGGTCTGATCGATGAGATCTGGCCCAATCTGCTGGCGGCGGTGCAATGGATCGAGACTCGGCTCGACCGCAGCGTAACGGGTTTTCTGGACTATCGGCGCGGCGAGAAAACCGGCCTGGCCAACCAGGCGTGGAAGGACAGCCAGGACTCGATTTTTCACGCCGACGGCAGTATTCCCAAGGGGCCGATTGCGGTGGTCGAGGTGCAAGGCTATGTCTGTTCCGCATTCGAGGCGATGGCCCGGCTTGCGGCCTCGCGGGACGACGCAACTCGTAGCTCGCAGTGGCTCGCACGTGCGCAGCGGCTCCGGGCAGCCATCGAGGAGCACTTCTGGATGCCCCGCATGAACTTCTACGCGATCGCCATCGATGGCGAGGGAGGCCCCTGCTGCGTGCAGGGCTCGAACGCCGGCCATCTGCTGTATTGCGGTGTTCCTTCCCCCCAACGCGCTGCGGCGGTGTCCGATCGGCTACTGTCAAAGGAGTTCTGCACCGGCTGGGGTATCCGCACGCTGCTGCAAGGCGAGCCGCGCTACAATCCCATGTCTTACCACAACGGGTCCGTGTGGCCGCACGACACTTCTATATGCGCGTCCGGGATCGCGCGCTATGGGCGGCGAGATTGCGTAGTAAGGATCCTCGCTGACGTGTTCGAGGCGGCCAACCACTTCTCCATGCGCTTGCCGGAGCTGTATTGCGGCTTCCCACGAGTCTCCGGCCAGGGACCGGTGCCTTACCCCGTAGCCTGCCTCCCGCAGGCTTGGGCCAGCGGCTCTCTATTCATGCTGCTGGAGGCCGCACTGGGCATTCGCGTGGACGGCGGCAAGAACGAAGTTCACATCGAGCGTCCGCTGTTGCCCGAGGGTATCGAATCGCTGCGATTACGTGAGCTGCCCATCGGCGACGCTCGCATCGACATCGAGTTTCATCGCCGCGGCGATGAGGTGGGCGCTTTTCCGATCGGTCATGCCGAGCGCGGCGTCAAGGTACTGCTGCACCTGTAGACTTGTCTGGCCAACGGGCCGTGGCCGCTCGCTCTCCCCATCAGTGAAGTTCCTCGCGGTTCGGGCGTGCCGCCCGGGCGGACCCGGGCTTCAATACGACTTTGGTGCACTCGTGCTGCTTGTCGCGGAACATCGCAAAAGCCTGGGGCGCATCCTCCAGCGGCAGCCGGTGAGAGATCACGAAGCTCGGGTCGATGCGCCCCTGCTCGATCATTTCAAGCAGCGGCTGCAGGTAACGCTGCACGTGGGTCTGGCCGGACTTGATCGTCAGCGCGCGATTGACGATCGCGCCGAAGGGCATTTTGTCGAGAAACCCTCCGTACACCCCGGGGACTGAGATCGTGCCGCCGTTGCGGCACGCGAGTATGGCCTGGCGGAGCGAGGTCGGGCGATCGGTTGCCAGACGCAGCGCCTTCTTCAATCGGTCGTACGTCCCAAAGAAGCCGTGCGCGTGCCCTTCCATGCCGACCGCATCGATGCATGCATCGGGCCCGCGCCCCCCGGTCATCTCCCGCAGCGCGTCCTGGATATCCACCTCCTCGTAGTTGAGGGTGTCCGCGTGGCAGTCCCGCGCGGCCTTGCGCAGGCGTTCCGGGAAGCGATCGATGGCGATCACCCGCTCGGCGCCGAGAATGAATGCGCTCGAGATGCACAGCAAACCCACCGGCCCGCAGCCCCACACCGCGATCGTATCGCCCGGCCTGATCGAGCAGTTCTCCGCTGCCATGTAGGCAGTGGGAAAGATGTCGGACAGAAACAGCACCTGCTCGTCCGAGAGCTGCTGCGGCACTTTGATGGGACCCGTGTCGGCGAACGGGATGCGCGCATATTCCGCCTGACCTCCGGCATAGCCACCGAGCATGTGGGAGTACCCGAACAGGCCCGCAGGCGAGTGACCCCAGAGCTTCTCCGCCATCCACGCGTTGGGATTAGAGTTCTCGCAAAGCGAATATTGCTTCGACGCGCAGAAGAAGCAGCTCCCGCACGCGATCGGGAACGGATTGACGACGCGATCGCCCACCTTCAGGGTGCGCACGGCGCTGCCCACCTCGACCACCTCGCCCATGAACTCATGTCCGATGATGTCCCCCTGCATCATCGTCGGTATGTAGCCGTCATAGATGTGCAGGTCGGATCCACAGATCGCCGTAGAGGTGACGCGGACAATGATGTCGCGCGGATTGAGGATCTCCGGGTCGGGCACCTCCTCGATCCGCAAATCCTTCGCACCATGCCAGCAGTTGGCCTTCATGAGTCGCTCCGTTGCCTGGAGAGTCTGCCTTCAGGTGTCGCGCGGCCGAGAAAGCTGCGCCTGCCTGAGGGCTGTCCACGCGTGGTTGGGATCTCACCGGTCTCGATGAGTTGCTTGAAGCGCCGCAGATCTTCCCGAATCGCGAAACGCGGGGAGGAGCCAATGAGCTTCCCGAGGCGAACGCCTGCCGCACCGGCAACCGGACGATAGTGCATCGACATGCGGATGAGGGTCCCGCGATTGCCGGGTGCCGCATTGAAGCGGACCACGCCGGCGTGGGCGATCTCGGAGCCGTCGATCGAGCGCCAGCCGATGTGACTCCCCGGCTCATCGGCCGTGATCTCGGATATCCACTCCAGCTTCGTCCGCAAGGGACCTCGCATCACCCAGCGGGAGCGCCGCTCGTCGATATCCGTCACCGACTCCAGCGCTGGCGTGAATCTGGGAAGATTGCTGAAGTTGCGCCAGAACGCGTAACACTCCTGAGGTGGCTTGTTGACAATGAGCGCCTCGGAGATCGACATTCCGGATTTCGCAGTCGCATCGGTGCGCGTGGCGCGGACGCTCGCGGCAACATCGATCGCGGCGATTGCGGCCAGCACACCGACTGTCGTCCATGCACGCGCGGCGTGCTTCGTATTGCGCGTCGCCGAACCTGCCAGCATCAGATCCATGGCATCCCCGGCAACCCTGGACCACAGCCAGGGGGCCTTGCGCCTCTGCATCAACAGCCCTGCGGCACTCGCCAGCTCACGGCAGCCCACGAGACGCAGTAACGTATCTGCCTCGCCGAGACCTGTTTCGCCGAGACCTGTCAGGCGACCGAGCGGTCGCGGTGCCAGCACTGCGGCGAGGCCCAGACCTACGCTCAGCCAGCCCAGAGCCCGGGGATCGAGCATCGCCTCGACGGCATTGCTTGCAGATAGGCCGCGCTGCACCCGCGACCAGGGACGATCGTCGGCCGTCGCTTCGGATCGTGTGACTTGCGGCCTGCCGCGCGTGGCAAAGGTATCTTGGACATGTGTGGACATGATGTCGATCCCGCGGCTCTCAGTGCCGCGCGGAGCCCGGCTCCGCTTGTTTGCGATGTTGCTCGGCGAGCACCGACGACGGCGTGACGTTGGCGACCGCTGCCTGCAGCTTGTTCTTCAGCCCTGCGACGACGTCACCTTCGCCATCCATCATCGCCTTGAATCCCACGCGCGCCACCATCGCCGGATCGTCCTTCTTGGCGCTGCCCAGCTTCGTATCCTTCAGCTCGGCACGGTCGAAGAAATCGGTCTCGGTCGGCACTGCATCAGCGGCCGCGCGTAGCGGCCGATCCGCGGCGAGAACGAGATCGAAGCCATTCCTCGCACATTCGAGCGCAAGCTCGAGGCCGATGCCGCTGGAGGCTCCGGTAACAACGGCGAGTGGGCGAGTAGTGCTGCTCAT
>CAZLYG010000473.1:0-4344 GCA_964563075.1 uncultured Steroidobacteraceae bacterium
CGTTGTCGGACACGGTAACGGACTCATCCGCATGGATGGTGACGACAATACGGTCGCAGTGGCCCGCCAGGGCCTCGTCGATGGCGTTGTCTACGACCTCGAACACCATGTGGTGCAAGCCGGTCCCGTCATCGGTGTCACCGATGTACATTCCCGGACGCTTTCGCACCGCGTCAAGACCTTTTAGAACTTTGATTTTGCTGGAGTCGTAGACGTCGTCGGCAGCCATGAAATCGCCCGGTCCTGAGATACGGCATTATAACACCACCCAGGTGGTGAGCCTGACCGTGAGCCAGCGGGAGCGTGGTGGTGCGCTAATGCTTGCGGGAAGGGATCGACCACGGGCCCAGGTGGTGAGCCTGACCGTGCGGTCAGGCACCCATACTCACCCTTCCCCGTTCCACGTGGAACACCCGGTCAGGTGTGCCGAAGGCGCCGAAGTCCGGTTGTAGCGATGTCAGCACCAGCTGGCAGGGTAGTTCACGTACCCTCTCGATGAAGAGCCCCAGATGCTCGCTGTCGAGCTCGGCTGCCGGGTCAT
The DNA here is from genome assembly GCA_964563075.1 of uncultured Steroidobacteraceae bacterium. Taxonomy (GTDB): domain Bacteria; phylum Pseudomonadota; class Gammaproteobacteria; order Steroidobacterales; family Steroidobacteraceae; genus 13-2-20CM-66-19. The sequence continues at coordinate 542 of CAZLYG010000473.1, forward strand.
CCAGAAGCAGCGTCGCCGCCGGCCGTCCTGCGTCCCGCAAGAGATACAGCTGAGCGAGCGTCATTGAGATCGCCACCAGCTTTTGCTGGCCCCGCGAGAGGACCTCTCGCGCTACTCGCCCGTGGACTCGAACCAGGACATCTCCCCGATGAGGCCCTACGTGAGTGACGCCGCGCAGCCGGTCCCGACTCAACGAGTCCTTGAGCGCCTGTAGCAGAGGCTCTTCCTTCGGCCACCCGCGAGCGTAGTGAAGATCCACGTCGAGCCCGGTCAGTGACTGCACGACCGCTCGCCAGTGCGGGTCGAGTTGGTCAAGCAACTGGCACCGCGCCGCCGAGATGAGTTCGCCGAGACGTGCCAGCTCGAGGTCCCAGACAGTCGCCTGTGCAGGGTGAGTCTTCAGTGCCGCGTTGCGCTGCTTGAGCGCGCGGGTGTAGCGCGCCCAGTGATCAGCGAAGGAGGAAGGTTCCACGTGGAACACTGCCCAGTCGAGCCAGCGCCGCCGCCGGTATCCTGCAGACTCCACGAGTTGGTGAATTCCGGGGTCGATGACCTGCACCGGAAAGGCCTGAGACAACTCCGTCAGAGACGCTGCGGTTTCGCCGGAGATCCGCGCTACGGTACCGCCCGCTGCTCGCGAAACCTGTACGCCCAGTGACCGTGGAGGCAGATCCGTAGTGCGACCGAATACCACCAGCTGAGGCTGCCCATAGCGAATCAGCCGTTCGGAGTTGCGCGTGCGGAAAGACCGCCCACGGCCCAGCAGGAAAATGGCCTCCAGGAGCGACGTCTTGCCCGATCCGTTCCCGCCCCAGATCAGGTTGCGATGCGGATGAAGCGGGAGCTCAACGTGCTCCAGGCACCGAACGTTGTCGACCGTGAGCTCGGCCAGGCCCAATGCGCTAGAGCCTCATCGGCATCACCACATAGCGGGTATGCGCGGCCTCGGGCGCGTGAATCAGGCAGCTGCTATTGGAATCCGTCAGGCCGATCTCGACCTTGTCGCCATCGATGGCACTCAGCGCGTCCAGCAAGTAATTGACGTTGAAGCCAATTTCGACATCCTCGCCGCTGTAGGTCACCTCGACCTGGTCCTCCGCTTCCTCTTGTTCGGGATTGTGCGCGGTCAGCACCAGCAGACCCGGCTTCACGGTCAGTCGAATCCCACGGTACTTCTCGTTGGAAAGAATGGCCGTGCGTTGCAGCGCCTGACGCAGCGTTTCCCGGTCGGCCTCCACGCGCCGGCTCGGGCTGGCGGGAATGACACGCCCGTACTCCGGAAAACGACCATCGATTAGCTTCGAAGTGAAGCGAATATCGCCGATCTGGGCGCGAACGTGATTTATACCGATACCCAGCTCGATACGCCCCTCCGTGCCCAGGATCCGTTGCAGCTCGAGGACCCCCTTGCGGGGCACGATGACCTGCTGAGTCGCCTTGGTCTTGCTCTCGATCTCCATCTCACACAAGGCCAGACGATGGCCATCCGTCGCCACGGCGCGCAGCGACTTCCCCTCGGTCTCCAGCAGCAGACCGTTCAGGTAATAACGAACGTCCTGCTGTGCCATCGAGAAGTGCGTCTTGTCGATCAGGCGGCGGAAATCGCCCTGGCCGAAACTGAGCGTCTGCTGGGCGTTGATCTCCTCGACCACGGGGAACTCCGCCGCCGGCAGAGTCGAGAGCGTGAAACGGCTCCTGCCGGCACGGATCGAGAGACGCTCCCCCTCAGTGCTGAGGGTGGCGCTCACCCCTTCCGGAAGCGAACGAAAGATATCCAGCAGCTTGCGACCGGGGACGGTGATGTCGCCGGACTGCTGAACGTTCACTCCGCCGCCGCTCGCCGTCGCTGCAACGAGCTCCACCTCGAGATCCGTGCCCGTGATGTTCAGGCGATTCTCGCGTGCGGACAGCAACACGTTCGCGAGCACTGGCATCGTCTGCCGCCGCTCGACCACACCGATGACGCTTTGGAGCGGAGCGAGAAGTTCTTCGCGTGTTCCGGTCAGCTTCATAGAGTCTTCTTTCTTGGAGATTTAAAGATGGCAGTGGTCGTTACAGAGGCCGCGGATAACGGGGATGAAAGAAGTTATCACGTCCGATCAACACATTGCGTCCGTTTGCACGACTTACAATATCTCGTAGGAGCTGGCAGGTTCCTGTGTATCGCCTGTGCATAACGTTATCCCCAAATCTACTCACAGGCCATGCACATGGTTAGGCCCAGGCTTCTGCCCAGGTTGTGGCAATCCGCAGCACGCCACTTATCCGGCAGAGCATTCGATCCTCATCCCGTGAGCGTGCGCAGCAGGTTCGAGTAGTCCTCGGCAATGCGCCGCTCCGTGTCACGCAGTTCCTTGATGCGCTTGCAGGCATGCAGCACCGTCGTATGGTCGCGGCCGCCGAACGCGTCGCCGATCTCCGGGAGGCTGTGACTGGTGAGCTCCTTCGCGAGCGCCATGGCCACCTGGCGCGGGCGTGCGACGGAGCGGCTGCGGCGCTTGGAGAGCAGTTCTGCCATGCGTACTTTGTAGTAGTCGGCGACGGTTTTCTGGATGTTCTCGATCGTGACGAGCTTCGCCTGCAGGGAAAGCAGGTCTTTCAGCGCTTCTTTCGTGAATTCCAGCGTGATAGGGTGGCCTGTGAAACGCGAGTTGGCGATCACGCGCCGCAACGCGCCCTCCAGCTCGCGTACGTTGGAGCGGATGCGCTTGCCGATGAAGAAGGCGACCTCTTCCGGAAGCGCCACGCCCGCGTGCTGCGCTTTCGTCATCAGGATCGCCACGCACGTCTCGAGCTCCGGCGGCTCGATCGCCACCGTGAGCCCCCATCCGAAACGCGACTTGAGCCGCTCCTCGAGGCCCGCGACTTCCTTCGGATAGCGGTCGCAGGAGAGGATCACCTGGTGCTGTCCTTCCAGCAGCTCGTTGAAGGTGTGAAAGAACTCCTCCTGCGAGCGGTCCTTGTCCGCGAAGAACTGAATGTCATCGATCAACAGCGCATCCAGTGAGCGATATGCCGTCTTGAAGTCATTCATCTTCGTGTGCTGCAGGGCGCGCACCATGTCGCTGACGAATCGCTCCGAGTGCACGTACGCGATACGCGCTTCCTCGTCGCGGTGCTTGATGAGGTGGGCGATGGCGTGCATCAGATGCGTCTTGCCCAATCCGACACCGCCGTACAGGAACAGCGGGTTGTAGGCGCGTCCCGGATTCTCGGCAACCTGCAGTGCGGCCGCCTTGGCGAGCTGATTGCTCTTGCCTTCGACGAACGTTTCGAACGTGAAGTCATGATTCAGACGCGCGCCGACGACCAGCCCCTCGGCACGGCGTGCGCGCGGCTGCGGCACGGCGGGCGCAGGGGCAGCGCGTGCCGTTGGGGATCGCGACCCCACCTCCACTGTGACTATGGGGACGTCGCCTGTGCTCTCGTCACGCAGCAACTCACCGATGCGCGGGAGCAGATTCGCATTGATCCAATCCACCGCGAAGCGGTTGGGCGCGAGCAGCTTGAGCGCGCCGGCGCCTTCGAGCGCCTGCAATGGGCGCACCCACGTATTGAACTGTTGCTCGGGAAGCTCGCCCTCTAACGCGCACATGCACCGAGTCCAAAGCGACGCTTCCACGCGCGTGGCCTCCGACCGTTTTTCGACGGGATCGTCAGGAGAAAGGGCTGCGAAGTCTATACCGATCCCTGCGCGTGCTGAAGATTTAAAAGCAGCGAAAAGATTGACACCTTGGCGCTCAACGGCTTAGCCTTGCGGCCCTTTTAAATTGGCCGAAAGAGGCCTGGGGCCCTTTCGGCGA
>CAZLYG010000474.1:0-4344 GCA_964563075.1 uncultured Steroidobacteraceae bacterium
CCTGGACAAGGATCGCATCCTGGCGAAGGCGCGCGCTCGCGGTCTGGTCGGTCCGAACGACCAGCTCACCGATGAGCAGATCCATGAGCTGATCTTCGTCCCCGGATTTTCCACGGCCGAGAAGACCACGGACGTCTCCGGCCGCGGCGTCGGAATGGATGTCGTGCGCCGCAACGTCAAGGAGCTCGGCGGCAAGATCGAATTACGGACCGAGCGCGGCAAAGGCTCGCGCTTCGTCATCACTCTGCCGCTGACACTGGCGATCGTCGATGGCCAGTCGGTGGCCGTCGGCCGCGAGACGTACATCGTTCCTCTGATCTCCATCGTCGAGTCCATGCAGCTGAAGAGCTCCAACGTGAGCCGGCTATCCGGCCGCGGCGAGGTGTTCTCCTTCCGCGGCGACTACCTGCCGATCATTCGCCTGCATGAGCTCTACGGCGTCGAGCCCCACACCCGCAACCTCCACGAGGGGTTGGTGGTGGTCGCCGAAGGTGAAGGCCGCCGCGTTGGACTCTTCGTGGACGATCTGCTCGGCCAGCAGCAGGTCGTGATCAAGTCGCTGGAAGCGAACTATGGGCACGTGGAGGGCGTCTCGGGCGCCACGATCCTGGGCGACGGCTCAGTTGCACTCATTCTCGATGTTCCCGGAATCATCCGCGCCGCCTCGCTGCGCGCGGTGGCCTGACGACATCGACATCCGCAGAAAGGTTTGAAACGAGGACACGCCATGTCAATGAAGGGTTCCGGAAAAGGACAGGGGCACCCTGAGCAGTCGGGGGCAGCCGGTGCCGGGTCGCACCAGGTACTCACGTTCGTTCTGGGCAACGAGACGTACGGCGTCGACATTCTGCGGGTGCAGGAGATCCGTGGATGGTCCGCGGTGACGAAGATCCCTCATGCACCCGCTCACGTGCTGGGTGTGCTGAACCTGCGCGGCTCGATCGTTCCGATCGTTGATCTGCGCATGCGGTTCGCTCTGGAGCGTGCCGAATACACGGCGATTACCGTGATCATTGTGGTCTCGGTGAGCTCCGCCGCAGGACGCCGCGACTTTGGCGTCGTCGTCGACGGCGTATCCGACGTTGTTGATGTCAACTCAGCGGAAGTGAAGCCCGCTCCGGATCTCGGCTCCCGCTCGGCAACCGACTTCATTCGCGGACTCGTTCCCGTGTCCGACCGGATGGTCGTGCTGCTGGACATCGACCGCCTGATCAGCGGTGAGATGTCTGCGGTCTCCGGCAACCTCGACACGACCGATACGGCCCTGGCGGCGAGCGCCGCCTGAAGCCACGGAGAGTTCCTTGAGAGACCTCAACCTTACCGCCAAGCTGTTCCTCGCCTGCGCCACGGTCGCGGCCGTAATGGCGGGCATGAGCGCCCTGAGCATCGGCTTGCTGGGTCAGCTGACCGCCGCCCTGGTGTGCGCCGGGGTGCTTGCCGCAACCGTCGGTAGCGCTGTCGCGAGCCGGCTCGAGCAGTCCGACAGACTCATTGGGCGCATGGCGGAAGGCCGTCTCGACAACCCCATCGAGTCCGACCGTCGCGATGAGGTCGGCCGGATGCTGCGCAGCCTGGGCAACCTGCAGAGCAAGTTGCGCGCGGATCGCGAAGCGCGCCAGAGCGAGGCTGCGAATGCCGCGCGTGCCGCACACAACAGCGCGTCCGTGCAGGCGCCGGTCGTGGACGCCAATCATGAGCTCGTGAACATCAAAGATGGCGCGGAGTTGTCCGCGGTCATCCAGGCGGCTCTGCACGGTGACCTCATCGATCGGGTGAGCCTGCAGGGCAAGTCAGGTTTCCTCGCCACCCTTTCCGCGAGCGTGAACGAGCTGCTGGATAGCATGGCGAATGCCATCCGGCAGATTCAGCTGGTCTCCGCCGAGGTCAGCCGTGACGCCGAGGCCATCTCCGCCGGCAACAGCAATCTCTCCCAGCGCACCGAGGAGCAGTCCTCCTCTCTGGAGGAAACGGCGACCTCGATGGAGCAGATGACTGCGACCGTCAAGCAGAACGCCGAAAACGCCGGGCAGGCCAACCAGCTGGCCATCGCAGCACGCGGGCAGGCCGAAAGCGGCGGCACCGTCGTCGGCAAGGCTGTCAGCGCGATGGCAGAGATCAATGAGTCGTCGCGCAAGATCGCGGACATCATCGGTGTCATCGACGAGATCGCCTTCCAGACCAACCTGCTGGCGTTGAACGCTGCGGTGGAAGCCGCACGAGCGGGCGAGCAGGGCCGCGGCTTCGCAGTGGTCGCCAGCGAGGTACGCAGCCTCGCCGGTCGCTCCGCCACGGCCGCCAAGGAGATCAAGGCGCTCATCCAGGACAGTGTCCGCAAGGTGGAGGACGGGTCGACGCTCGTCACAGAGTCCGGGCAGACACTCGAGCAGATCGTGGTGTCGGTGAAGAAGGTCTCGGACATCGTTGCGGAGATTGCCGCAGCCTCGCGCGAACAATCCTCGGGTATCGAGCAGGTCAATCGCGCCGTGATGCAGATGGACGAGCTGACCCAACAGAACGGCACGGTCGTCGAAGAGGCACGGGCCGCCTCGAGCACCTTGGCCGAGCAGGCGCGCAATTTGAGCAACATGATGGAACGGTATCGGGTATCGGGGGGTGCCGCTGTCGCCCAGCCGGCGGCTGTGCACAGTCCGCAGGCGAGCCCGCGCCCGAGCGGTAGCAGGTCAACGAAGGCGTCGGCGAATGCCCCCGCGACCGGAAGGCTCCACAAGAGCGGCAAGGTGGCCGCTCACGTCCCTGCGCTGTCCCGTACCGGCACCGGCGGTGCCGGCGAAGCGGGCTGGCAGGAATTCTAGTCGACCACCCAAAGACGCACACGAACATGCAACTCCTAAGCCGCTTGCGACTGTGGCAAAAGCTGGCACTCCTCGTGGTAGCGATGGCGGTGCCCACGGCGCTCATCGGCTGGTTCTACATCAGCACCGAGACCGAGCAGGTCAGCCAGGCGCGACTCGAGCGTGATGGCGGGCGCTATGTAGATGCGCTAGGCCAGTTCGGAAGCGAGATCGTCGCGCACCACGCGCGCGCATTCACGTTCCTCAACGGGGACACCGCACGCAAGAACGAGGTGCTTGCGGAGCAAGCCGAAGTCGACAAGCGCGTGGCCGCGGTCGACCAGGTCGACATGGATCTCGGCAAGCGCCTGGGCTCCTCGGAGAGCTGGGAAGCGCTCAAATCCGAATGGGCTGCCCTGAAGTCGAAGACCCTGACCCAGAGTGCCGACGAGAACGACGCGGCGCATGCGGCTCTGATGAGCCATATCCGCCAGCTTCGCGACCTCGTCAGCGTGCGCTCGCGATTGGCGTCGGATCCGGACGCGCACACGCGGACACTGATTCACGTCGCCTCCGAGTACGCCCCACAGACTCTGATCGAGGCAGGCAACATGCGGCTGCGCGCAGTCCGTGCCGCCATCAAGGGGTATCTCGGCGGCGATGACCGCATGGGCATCCAGATATTCCACGAGCGCGTGCAGAAGCAGCTGGAAACCATTCAACGCGAGCAGGAATCGCTGTCACCGGAAGCCGCCGCGCGGCTGCGGCCGGTCATCGCGCAGGCGAATTCGGCGGAGGCAGAGTTCTATGCCGCCCTGCAGACGAAGATCCTGAGCGCGGCGAAGATGGACAGCACCGGCAACGATATCTACGAGGCCGGCGTCCCAGCGGACCGCGCGATCAACGATCTGTGCACCGCCAGCTATGAAGCGCTGCGTACGGCCCTCGACCAGCGTGCCTCCGAGCTCGCCTTCCGCCGCAACTGGACCAGCGGCATCAGCGCCCTGGCGCTGGGCCTGGCGATCGCGCTCTCCTGGCTGATCACCCAGTCCCTGGCGCGCCCGTTGACGAGCGCCATCGCGGTTTTCGGCCGTATCTCCGATGGCCACTACGACAATCAGATCGACACCGCGGGCACCGATGAAGCCGGCCAGGTGCTGCTGGCACTGGATGAGATGCAGGGCAAGCTGCGCAACCAGATCGAGACCGAGCGCGCGGTCGCCGCGGAAAACACCCGTATCCGCCAGGCGCTCGATCGCGCCTCCACCAGCGTCGTGCTGGCGGATGGCCACCATCAGATCGTCTATCTGAACGATGCCGCACAAGCGAGCTTCACGCGCAACCAGCCCGAAATCCGCAAGATCCTGCCGACGTTCGACGCCGGCCGCCTGCGCGGCTCCACGCTCGATGCGCTCTCCACCAACCCGGTGCAGGAGCGTCGCCTCCTCGACACCCTGACGGGCGCGGACATCCAGGAAAGAGTCCTGGGCGAGTTCACCTTCAAAACCGTCAGCAACCCGGTGCTCGATGAGCGCGGCCAGCGGCTCGGAAC
>CAZLYG010000475.1:0-4333 GCA_964563075.1 uncultured Steroidobacteraceae bacterium
CTTCCATCTCGCGCAGGATCTCGGCGCTTTCGGCAATGAACCCGGGTAGGGCGTCTTCGAGGTTCACGGCTGTCGACCCTCGGACTTGTCCGACATGAGAGCCGAGAGTCCGCACAGGCTGAGGACGTCCGCCACGGCAGGGCTTGCGCTCGCAATGGTCAGCTCGCGGGCGAGCTCCTCCGCGTGCTTGCGTGCCATCAGGATCACCTGCAGGCCCGCGGTGTCCATCTCAGTGACATGTTCGAGCTCGATACGAAAAGGAGTGGCCGCAGGGGCGATGGCGCAAAGCACCTGAGAGGCGACCGTCTCGCAGGTATAGATGGTCATCTCACCGCTGATCCGCAGCCGACCCTTTCTGTAATGAACCTTGCACTCCACGACAGTCCCCGGCAGATCGATCAGGCGGGCATCAGCTTCGCGACGGCGTCGACCAGCAGCTGCGGTTGAAACGGTTTCGTGATCCAGGCCTTGGCGCCGGCGGCGCGGCCCTCCTGCTTCTTGTCCTCTCCGGCCTCCGTGGTCAGCATGATCACGGGCGTGAACTTGTAGTTGGGACGGCGCTTGATCTCCTTCAGGAAGCTGATGCCATCCATCGTCGGCATGTTCACGTCGCTGATGACGAGGTGAATGCGATCGGCATCCAGAGCCTTGAGGCCCTCCTGTCCGTTCGTCGCTTCGACGACCTCGTAGCCGCGCTCGCGGAGCGCCATGCGCGCCACGGTTCGCACGGACGACGAGTCGTCAACGACCAGAATTTTCTTGCTCATGCTGGGGCCTCATCAGAAGAACGTGACGTCCTGGGGCGCGGCGGTCTGAGCCTCGAGACCGCGATGAATGCGGCGCTGCTCCTCCGTCGTGTAAGTGCTCGCCATCCGGTCGAGGTGGGCTTTCGCCTGTTCGCTGACCTCGTGCGAACCGGAGGCAGCCGGCAACGCCTGCACCTCCCGCATGCTCCCGATGACGTGCTGGAGGATCTGGCTGACGCGGTCCTGGAACTGGAGTTGGACCAGAGATTCGCAAACCTCGTCTTTGATCAGCGATCCTGCGTCGCTCGAGCGGCGTGCAATTTCTGCAAGCTGCTGCGTGCGATCACGGAAGCGCTGCAGTACGGTCCGGATGTGCTCCTCGGAATCTGCGACCGCCTGCTGATCCCGCGTGGAGACTCGCTCGTTGGTCTTGCCGATTTCGAGCAGGGCGGCGCTGATCACGCCGACTTTGCTGGTGATGCTCTTGCCGGTGTTGCGGGCGGCTTCCGAGAGCGCACGGACTTCGTGTGCTACCACGGCGAAGCCCTTGCCCAGCTCGCCTGCGTGGGCCGCCTCGATGGCAGCGTTCAAGGCGAGCATGTTGGTCTGAAAGGCGATGGACTCGACGTCGCTTGACATCTTCCGGAGCTCCTCGGTGTAGTTCACGAGGGCGCGGATGTCGTTCGCGAGCGCGTCGCGGCTTTGTTGAATCGATTTGAGTGCGTTCATCACCTCTGCGAGGTGAAGCTCGCCTTGCTTGGCGTCTTCGGCGGCCAGCTGGCCGCCAGAGCCCTGCTGCACGGCACCGAGCGCGCTGTCGAGGCGATTGACGATTCCTTCGAAGCGCTCCGTGAGAGCGGTAACAGCTTCTTCCGTCTGTCGCTTCGCGACCGCTACCTGGTTGGACCAGATCGGTAGCGCGTCGCTGCAGACGGTCTCGCGGACACTCGAACCCGATGGCTGGGGCTCGTCCCCGCGCAACTCCGAATCTGTCCTCATTTGACTTACGCGTATCCTGGTGGCTGGCACCACACCTGACGGTGGCGCCACGAGCGTTATCGTCACTGAGACGATGGGCTTGAGGATGCGTGTTGTCCGCGTACGGTGACTGCCATACGCGTCACGGATCTGAGTGCGTATCGCGGACGCACGATGCAGGATGTGTACCGGAGGCTCGCAATCCGAGGAGATTGCGGTTTATACGTACGAGACAAACGCTACAGGGTGGCTCATTACAACCACGTTGCGGCCACCGCGAGTTGCGGTGAGTCAAGAGCTGCGAGGGTTTCTGCGAGCTCGTACGGTTATCGAAGAAGTCGCGCGCAGGAAGCGGCAGAGGCGATCAGCCCGACTTGAAGTTGTACAGTGCTGCGCACGGTGAACGCAGTCAAGTCATGAGGGTGAACCATGCAGGCCACGAACCCGACGAATGCGGACCAGGCGCAACACTGGGGCGGTGCCGGTGCGGAGGGCTGGGTCGAGCTGAAGGGACTGATCGATCGGCTGTTTGCGCCGTTCGCGGAGCTGCTCACGGCGGACTTCCCAGCCGGTTCGATGAGCCGCGTGCTCGATGTCGGCTGCGGAACAGGGGATACGACGCTCGCCGCCGCACGACGGCTCGGTCCAGCGGCAGAGTGCGTGGGTATCGATATTTCCGAGCCCATGCTCGTGGCCGCGCGAGCCCATGCGGAGAGAGAGGGGGTGCGGGCGAAGTTCATCTGTGGCGATGCGCAGAGCTATGAGCTCGCGCCTGCGTACTTTGATCAGGTGATTTCGCGGTTCGGCGTGATGTTCTTTGATGATCCGGTTCGCGCCTTCGCCAATCTGCGACGTGGTGTAAAGGATTCCGGGAGGTTACGGTTCGTCGCGTGGCGCAGTCCTGCGGAGAATCCGTTCATGACGACTGCGGAGCGCGCGGTAGCTCCGCTTCTACCGGCGATGCCGCCTCGCCAGCCGGATGCCCCGGGCCAATTTGCGTTTGCGAATCGCGATCGCGTCGCCGGAATTCTGGAGCAGGGCGGGTGGGTCGACGTGGATATCCAGCCGGTCGATATTGAGTGTGCCGTGCCGCAGAAGGAACTCGTGCGGTACGTGACAAAGCTTGGTCCGCTCGTGCGGGTGCTGCCGCAGATCGACGCGACGCTGCGCGTGCGCGTTATCGAGACCGCTTGCGCCGCCTTTGCGCAGTACGTGCGCGGGGACGAGGTTCGGTTCGTTGCGGCCTGCTGGCTGGTGAGCGCATCTGCCCGCTGACCGCGGGTTGCCTATTGCCAATCGATATCGCGCAGGTAATTATATAGCCAGTTATATACATGGGAAGCCCCATGAGCGGCGACATCATCAGCGAGCAGGGCCCCCTTTTTCTCGGCAGCCGGTTGAAGCGGCTTGCAGAGCGCCTTCAGGGAGACGTCGCACATATCACCGAGCGTGCCGGCGTACCCGTGCAGCCGGGCCACTACGCTCTGCTCGCGACCTTGGACCGGTACGGTTCCCTGACTGTGGGCGAATTGGCTGAGGCGATGCAGATCAGTCAGCCGGCGGTGACTCGAACCTTGTCCCGGCTCCTGGAGATGGGGCTGGTCGGGAGCAGTCGGATTCACCGCGATCAGCGGCACAAGACGATATCACTGACTGCGCAAGGGATGTCTGTGCTCGTTCGCTCGAAGCTCGTGGTGTGGCCACAGGTGGAGAAGGCGGTTACGCAGGTGCTGGAGGGTCTCTCAGGTGCGTTCCTGGACCAGGTTGCTGCTATTGAGGCGAGTCTTGCGAAGAAGGCGCTGAGTGAGCGGGCGCTGTCGGTGCCGGCACCGGAATTCTCGGTCCGGGAGTTCAGTGATGAGCTGGCCAGCGCCTTTCGCGAGATCAACACTCAATGGATCGAGAAGATGTATCGGCTGGAGCCTACGGATCTGGATGTGCTCGAGCATCCGCGCGAACGCATCGTCGATGCGGGTGGCGCGATTCTGTTCGTGGAGGCGAAGGGAGTTGGAGTCATCGGCACCTGCGCATTGCGCAAGACAGGGGAGCGGCAGTTCGAGCTCACCAAGATGGGCGTGCTCGAGGCCGCCCGCGGGTTGAAGGCCGGCGAGTTTCTACTTGCGGCAGCTATTGCGCGAGCGCAATCGATGGGGGCGGAGCTGCTGTATCTGCTCAGCAACCGGAAGTCGGCCGCGGCCATTCATTTATATGAGAAGCTCGGGTTCGTCCATGATGCGCAGATCATGCGCAAGTTCGCAGCGCAGTACGCACGGTGCGACGTCGCCATGCGATACAGGCCGCGCTCGGGAAAGTTGTAATGCGGGTTACAACCGTAACGTCAGCGTTAATTTGACCACGCGGCCGAGGATGCTGGCGTTGTACGGATCCCACCCCACGCCCGCCGGATCATTGGCGAACGGCGGCTCCGCACCGAACAGATTCTGGACATCGAGCGCGAGCTGCGTGCCGGCTGCATGCCCGGCGAAAGGGAGCTTCCAGACGACCTGCGTATTCACCGTCGTCCACGAGCGAATATCGCGATAAGGTGTCGACGTCAGGTCCCGGTACGCGCCGGAGTAGAGAACAGTCGCGCTGGCGTCCCAGTCCCG
>CAZLYG010000476.1:0-4331 GCA_964563075.1 uncultured Steroidobacteraceae bacterium
ACAGACCCAGCTGCGACGCAGGACTTAAGTCAGTCAAGACCACCCCCAGCAGACGAAGTTTCGCTCCCTTGTTCTGTGTAAGCCAGCGGGTCAGCAGGTCTTGGGCGATCCGGGCAATGGTACGCCCATCGTGCGTCGGCGGCGCAACCCTGTGTTGGCGCGTGAATGTCGCAAAGTCCCCACGCCGGATCTTGACCCCGACGCAGCCGGCCATGAGGCGCTTGGCCCGCAGACGGCCGCAGGCGAGGTCGGCAATCCTGGCCAATTGCGCCTGCAACGCCCTCGGATCACCGAGGTCACGCTCGAAGGTGTCATCCGCGCTGAGCGACTTCTCCTCGAGGTCCGGTTGCACGGGGCGATCGTCGATACCCGCCGCGCGCTCCCGCATGCGGCCGGTGTATCGGCCGAACAACGGCCAGAGCACCGCGTCCGGGGCGGTCCGCAGCTCGGCGAAAGTGCGTATTCCCAGGTCCTCGACCCGGGCGCCCATTTTGCGGCCCAACCCGGGCAGCCGCCGGATGGGCAGCGGATCGAGCACCTGGCGGAGCGTTTCCCCGGTGATCACGGTAAGGCCGTCAGGCTTGTCCAGGTCCGAGGCAATCTTCGCGACCAGCTTGTTCGGAGCAACCCCGACCGAGGCGGTCAGCCCGGTGAGAGCCTTGATCCGGGCCTTGATGGACCGGGCAATCGTCACCGCATCGCCGAGCAGCGCTCGGGAAGCCGTCACGTCGAGGAAAGCCTCATCGAGCGACAGCCCCTGCACGAGCGGCGTGACCTCGTGGAACACCCCAAATACCTGCTGCGAGACTTCCTTGTAGCGCTGCATCCGGGGCGGGATGCAGATGGCCTGACGGCACAGCCGCAGCGCCGTCGCCATGGGCATCGCCGAGTGCACCCCGAATTTGCGGACCTCGTAGTTGGCCGCGGCGACGACGCCGCGGCCACGGGTTCCCCCAACGATCACCGGCTTGCCGGCCAAGCTGGGGTCGTCCCGCTGCTCCACGGACGCGTAGAACGCGTCCATGTCTACGTGCAGAACGGCGCGCTTCATGGGGACCCGGGCACCTCGAGACCTCCGGGCGCCGGTCCCACAAGAGCCCCGGCGCCTACTGGGTGACCGTGATCGTAATCTTCTTCGAGACCACGGGGGGGTTGTGCGGCACGTGCTTGTAGTCCCCCAGGATGAGCTGCAGGGTGTGCTTGCCGGGGGGCAGCGTCAGGCTGGTTTCGGTCTGGGCCTTGCCGAAGTGCACAACCTTGTCGGCAATCGACGGCAGAGGGGAATTCAGGTCGGCCGGCACAGGCGTGTCGATCAGGAGATGGTGATGACCGCTGTTCTCGGCCTGCTGACCGGCGGGGGCCAGTGTCATCCCCTTGATGCCGAATTTCACTGTGAAGGGCGAGGTGACCTTGGCGCCGTTCTTGGGGCTGACGATATACACCTTCGCGCCCGGCGGCGAGGGGGTGCGGTCCTGCGCCCAGGCGGCCGAAGCTGCCAGGGCGAGCACGGCGACTGCAATCCTTGATAACGCCAGGGGGGCGGCCCCGTAGGGGCGAGGCGCTGAGCGCCGAGTAATCATGCGCATGGCGGTTGTCTCCAATGGATGTTCTGCGCGGCGTCGATGTCCGCGCCGGCAAGCTTAAGTCACAGCGGCCCTGCCTGGGGCAAGTTTCCGGGGCAGCGCCCACTTCCGCGCGCTACAACGAGAGCGTGGTGTACAAGCCAGTCAACAGCACCGTGACCCCCGCACTGACGATATAGGCCCCTGACATGACCAGGAATTTGGCGACGGTGAGCAGCCGTCCCTGCCCGTACACACGACGCATGGACCAGTAGACGTAAAGCGCCAGATAGATCTGCACGGCAAACTGCAGTAGCGCGATGCCGACGCCACAGAACGCGCCCGGTACCGGGGCTCCGCAGTTGGCGCATGTCGGGATAGTTGCGCGCAGCGCAGCGGATGGCGCGGGCTGCACGGGCGCCGCAGGTTGTACGGCGTGCGCCGCGGGTTGCATGGGCGCCGGTTGCACGGGCGCCGCGGGCTGCACGGCGTGCGCCGATTGCGCGTCCGACGCTCCGGCCACAGGCGACGCGTTCGCCTTACCCGCCCCAGACGCCCCCGCGTCTACAACCTCACGCGACGTGGACACTCGATCTCGAGCTGGCCGCGTGCTCGTCCGGTTGCGCAAGGCTCCCCAGCTCGTGCGGCGCAAAGTCATCGACGTGGATCAGATTCATGCACTTGCGGTCGTAGTCGCGCAGCGACGCGGCCTCGGTCTCCGATATGAGGCCCAGCGCCAGCGCCTGTTGGATCTGGCCAGGAAGATCCAGCGCCGTCACTTTGCCCGTCTTGACGCCGTCGACGCGGATGCGCTTCTCGATCGCTTCCGCGCTGTCGGCGAGCAGCAGCACCTCCTGCAGCAGCCCCAGCGGGTTGGTCGGCTCGAGCGACCAGTAGATGTACTGACACAACCTCTCCCGGGCTTCCGTCGGCGTCGTCACGAGTTGTGCGACAGTGTGTCCGAGCCGGTCTCCGGGAGACGAATACGCACGCCCGCGCGTGAAGATGAACGCGCGCAGCACTCCGGCCAGAAAGCGGTTGGGGAAATTGCGCAGGAATTCATGCATCTGCTCCTGCGCGCGGTACAGAAGATTGCGGCACGCCCATTCGACGATCGGCAGCTCCTCTTCGGGCCGGCCCTGGTTCTCGTGATGCTTGAGCACCATCGAGGCCAGATACATGCACGACAGCACGTCACCCAGCCGCGCCGACAGATTCTCCTTCTTCTTGAGATACCCGCCGAGTGTGAGCATTGCAACGTCCACGGCAAACGCGAACGAGGCACTGAAACGGACGATGTGCTGGTAGTAGCGCGCAGTCGGCCCCTCAACGGGCGCCGCCGTGAACCGCGCGTGCGTCAGCGCCATGATCAGCGAACGCACGGCGTTGGAAATCGTGAAGCCGATGTGGCTGAACAGCGCGCGGTCGAAATCGTCGACTCCGCGCGAGCGGTCGGGATTGCGGGCCGCCGTCATCTCCTTCAGCACGAAGGGGTGGCAACGCACCGCCCCCTGTCCGAAGATGATCAAGCTGCGTGTCAGCAGGTTCGCGCCCTCGACCGTGATCGCGACGGGTACCACCTCGTAACCGCGGCCCAGATAGTTTCTGGGACCCAGGCAGATACCTTTGCCGCCGTGCACGTCCATGGCATCGTTCGCGACCTGGCGGCCCATCTCCGTCACGTGGTATTTCAACATCGCCGAAGGTACCGAAGGCTTCTCCCCGCCATCGATGGCACCCGCGGTGACCGACCGCGCTGCATCCATGGTGTAGGTCAGACCGACCATGCGGGCGAGCACCGCCTCGACTCCCTCGAAGCGCCCGACGGGCATGTTGAACTGGCGGCGAATGCGTGCATACGCGCCTGTTGACCACGTCGCCGCCTTGGCGCCGCCCGTGGCGTTGGAAGGCAGCGAGATGCAGCGCCCCACCGACAGCTGCTCGACCAGCATGCGCCACCCGCTGCCGGCCATCTTCGCGCCGCCGATGATGCAGTCGAGCGGGACGAACACATCCTTGCCCTGGATCGGGCCGTTCTGGAAGGGGATGTTGAGCGGGAAGTGGCGGCGGCCGATGCTCAGCCCGGGGGTGTCCCGGGGAATCAGCGCGCAGGTGATACCGATATCGGATTTGCCGCCGAGCAGCTTGTCCGGATCGAACATGCGGAAGGCCAGTCCCACCACGGTGGCGATGGGGGCCAGCGTGATGTACCGCTTGGCGAAGTTCAGGCGCAGGCCCAGCACTTCGCGGCCCTGCCACGTGCCGCGGCACACGATGCCGGTGTCAGGAATCGCAGCGGCATCCGAGCCCGCTCGCGGGCTCGTCAGTGCAAAGCAGGGGATCTCTTCCCCACGCGCCAGCCTGGGCAGGTAGTAATCCTTCTGCTCCGGCGTGCCGTAATGATTGAGAAGCTCGGCGGGCCCCAGAGAGTTGGGGACAGCCACTGTCGAGGATGCCGTTGCGCTGCGGCTCGCGATCTTCGCGAGCACGCACGAGTGAGCATAGGCTGAGAATTCCAGGCCGCCATACTTCTTCGGAATGATCATCGCGAAGAAGCCTTTCGACTTGAGGTAATCCCACACGTGCGGAGGCATATCCCCGAGCTCGTGAGTGATGTGCCAGTCGTCGAGCATCCGGCACAACTCCTCGCACGGCCCGTCGAGAAACTGCTGCTCCTCGGCCGACAGCCGCGGGGGGGGGGGCCCCCCCCCCGGGGGCCACCTGGGGGCCCCCCAGGACACCAACCCCCCCCCCCCCCCCCGAGCCGCG
>CAZLYG010000477.1:0-4310 GCA_964563075.1 uncultured Steroidobacteraceae bacterium
AACGGAGCTCAAAGTGGTTTCATGATGCTCGTCGTCGCTCCCGGCCCACAGTGTACGCACGCCCCTGTGTCGGGCATGTTCCTGCAGGTCCAGAACCAGCGCTCGCCCGATGCCCTGGCGGCGGAACGCTGATGCTGTGACGAGCGGATGGATCTCCCAGACGTTTCCACGGTACATCGGGATGGAACTGATCCATCCGACTACGCCGCAGGAGCTGGACACTGCCGCACGACTGACCCGGCCTTCAGCGAGCGATTCGACGACCTCACGCCGAGCCGATTCGAAATCCTGCCACTCCGCACTTCGGCCGCGAAAGGCGTCCTGCAACAGTAGCGCGGCCCGATCCAGCAAGCCTGCACCCTCGGCGGTCAAATCAACGATGCGAAACTCCATGCATTCGTTACAGATCCCGCCGGTAAGCGACCCATCGAACTATTTCAGCGGTGAGGACATCCCGGCCAACAACACGGTCGGCGCATGCCTTTTCGCATTTTATCCAGCCCGACTTCTATGCGGCGGTTCCGGGTCTCATCCTTCTTCGCGGAAGTGACCCAGCATATCCACTCATTGCGTGCCAGTGGCGTAATGCTCGCCCATAAATCCGCGACGACGGTGTCAGACTCGATCGCCTTGCGAAAATCTGGCGGTATCCTGTGCACTGTGCCGGAAGCGGTCGATTGTCGAGCCATACTTCCACGAGTGTACAGGTCATTGACCGTTCCGGAAATCCGGGGTGCGCCTGCTATCGACGGGGGCATCCTGCATGTGGGCGGCGCTTCCGGCCGCGTCGCCTCAAGCACTGCTTGCCGGCAAGTGCTCGGACTCACGCGCCCGAGAGTGAAACACCGCGCTGGCCAGAGTTTCCTCGAAAGCGGCCGACTCGGTGAACACGTTCATCAGATCCGCCAGTCCCGCAAAGCGCCGCACGAAGGCAGCCGTGATTTCAATGTAGCGCGAGCCGGTGAGCATGTGAATGCGTTTGAAGGCACTGCGATGCGCGCGCATCCATAACGCCCATTCTGCACTGACCTCGATTGAGGCCCCCCGGACCGCACGCGCGTCGATGAATAACTCGATACGGTTGAACAAGAGCAGATCCTTCTGCAACTCGCGCATCGGGAGATCGCCAAATTCGCCGATGTCGGAACCCGAGAGCACGACCACGGCGATGCCGAAGGCCGGGCGGCGAATCGCAAGACTGCAATGCACCCCCGCCACCTCGACCGACGGCCCAGATTCTTGATCTGTCATCACGCCTCCCCGGGCCGCGAGTGACGCGGCGTACCTGCCCGGTGAGTATGGACTCCCTCGCGGCCTGACTACAATAAGGGAGGGATACTGAGAGAGCCGGCGGCTGACTATTCCCGGCGTACGCGAATTGCAGGTGCTTTGCCCCTCTACCGGTCTGGCAGAGTTTCAGGGGAGCGGGTGAGGCTTGCCGGCGCACGATAGAGGGGATCCGCGACAGACTGCACTGCGCGACGAAATGCAAGCGGACCTTGAATCCGGGAGAAGACCTCGCGGCTTCCGCCACTACCGGTGATCACGATGTCGCCGTATCCCAAGGCTCGCCCGATGAAGCTTTGATTCACGGCTATCGCTTCAACCTTGTTCAGCAGCAGCTCGATCGAGCGCGTATTGAACACCCCAACCTTCATCATGACGCGCCTGTTGGTCACGGCGAAGTCAGAGCTGTGCCGTCTGATGGCGGTTATCAGCAGGAGGAGCAATCCCACCAGAAGCGGTATCCACGCATCGTGACTCCATTTACTCTGGGAAAGAAACCAAGCCGCGGGACGCAACACGATCGCCGTAAACAGCACCGGCCCCATGAACAGCAGCCAGTGCAGTCGCGTGCGGTAAATGATCTGCTCTCCCTCGAGAAGGTTGCGATCGATATAACTCATGGGCCGGGCTCCGGGCTCAATTCTCTGATGTTCTCGACCTCGATGGCGCGCGCTGCCTCAGCCAGTGCGCGCGCCGCGACCAGGTCGCCGGAGACGCTACGTCGAACCTGCTCGTCGAGTATCTCCAGCGCCGCGGTCAGTTCATCTATGAGGCCCAACAGGCTGTGATCGACGGCCACTACACCTTGGGCCGCTTCGACGCTGCGCTGGCGCAGGAAGCGCGTAAAGCGCTCCATGTCCTCATCCGAGCCGGCCATTGCGGCGTCGATGCAGGATGCGAGCTTCCCGTGTATCTGCCGCAGTTTCGGGTTGTTCGGCGCGTGCTTCAAAGTGAGCGCAGCCGCCTTGGCTGCGCAGGCGGCAGCCATGGCCAGCGCAACGGCGCCGGCCGCTCCGGACCCGGGCAGCCGATCGTCGGATCCCAGATCCCTGAGAAAATCCTCGAGCCGGTAATTTCGGGTTCTGTCGCCGTGCGGCACGTTTACTCAGTACTTCGGCAGATGCTGTGCGCCGCTGCTGCCCCCGGGCGCGGTGCTGGGATCGGGGATTTTCGCCTGCTTGGCGCGTGGCCACGCCTGAAATTCCGCGCGGCTCAGATAGCCGTCGTGGTTCTGGTCCAGAGTGTCGAAATCCTGCGCCAACTGCGCATCTGCCCGAGCTTCCTGCTGAGAGATCTGGCCATCGTGATTCTTGTCGAGCGCATCGAAATCAAGCGCCTGCAGCTCCGGCTTGACCGCCTGCGCGTGCAGTGCCGGGGTCATGGCGCAAGCCAGAATGAGCCACGCAGACAGCCCAGCGCTCCTCATGACAGCTTCCGGTGAATACCTGTACGGTTGAGTCTGTGCGTTTCTCCTTGGCACGGGGGTCGGACGCCGGCGCGACCTGCCGGGGGCTCCGCTGTTTGAGGTGTCGGCACCCTCCTACAGCGTGAGCCATCGGGCAGGCCAGGGCAGCGGAACTGCGCAAGTTGGCGTGGCTCTATCCGCACTTTGTCAGCGAGGACGACAACACCCTGAAGGTCAGGCCACGCACTGCTTGTCGAAGCCCCCGCAGCTGAGGCTGGTGGTCGACACTTGTATCGGGAATGATCGGCCGCGGGAAACCAACCGACGGCGAGCGGGCGTTGCCTTCTGGTGGGTAAAGGACTACAAGTCCGCTTTGCGACGTGAATGCGACCGATCGAAACTCTCGGCAGCGAAATCAGGGAGCGGGCCAGTGAATCACATCGTCAGCGCGCTTGCGTTATTGCTTGGCGTCGGTCCGGCCTGCGCGGCCGACCTCTGCAAAGACAATTCATTTACGAAATCCCAGGCTGAGCACTCACTGATCCTGTCAGTGGGCACCCGGTACGTGTGATGCCCGTGAACGGCGGCGGTACCGACGCCGCCGAGGATCAGGGCGATCAAGCCAACTATCGGCCATTGTTCGCGCGGAAGTCTCGCACCCATTCGGCAGTCGCTCGCAGGCCGCCGAACGGATAGAAGTGCAGGAGCACATCACCGTGCCTGGCCGGATCGAGGCCGGCGGCGTAGTCCCGCACGATCTGGTCCGGACCGGCCGTCGAGAGCAGCTTCGTGATGGAGATGCCGTACTTCTGCAGCACTTTCGTCGAAGCGCCGACACCGCAGCGGGCGGCGAAGGCAAGCAGGCGTTTGACGCTCGCCGGGCCGGGCACCCCCACGCGTACCGTAGCCTTGACTCCCGCCTGGCGGACCTGCTCCAGCCATGTCAGCACCGGCTCGGCATCGAAGGAGAATTGCGTCACGACGGCGAAATCATGGCCGCGCTCCTGAATCGCGATCTGCTTATCGCGCATGGCCTGCCACAATTTCTCATTGCCGATGTCGGGGTGACCTTCCGGGTACCCCGAAATACCAACGCGGCGGATGCCGTATTGGGCCAACACGCCGCTGCGAATGATCGACAGCGCATCCTCGAAGGGGCCCAGGGGCTGCGGCGGATCGCCCGCCACGACGAATGCATGGTCGGTGCCGACCTCGTGCTGCAATCCCGACAGATAGGACTCGAGCTCCTCGCGCGAGCTCAGGCGGCGCGCCGAGATGTGTGGAATCGGCAGGAAGCCGAGTTCCTTGACGCGCTTGGCCGCCGCGATGCGCATCTCGAAGGTCTCCCCCGGCAGGAAGGTGACCGGAATCTTGGTGCCCTTGGGGATGACGTCGGCAGCCTGTTCGAGGTGCTGAATGTCCTTGGCTGTCATCTCGATGGAATAGTTGTTCAGCAGCTCGGTCTGCCGCTCGCCAGCCGCGGGAATTGCGTTCATCGTGTGAAGAATCCTGAATAATATGCGCGTATTCGAGCCGGGCTGCATAGAGCCGCCGGCTCGAGCGGCTAGGCTAATCGAGCATGCCAGCCGTTGCCAGACCCCTGACTGTCGGCGACCGG
>CAZLYG010000478.1:0-4290 GCA_964563075.1 uncultured Steroidobacteraceae bacterium
TGCGCTGGAAACCCCCACAGCCGGTGATGCCGTGGGCCGGTGTTCGTGCCGGGGACCCATTCGCTCCCGTATGCCTGCAGCCCCATCAGCCGCAGCGCGATCCGAACAATCGGGCGGTTGATCTGCCCGACTCCCCGCCGATGAGTGAGGACTGTCTGTACTTGAACGTCTGGACACCGGCGACGTCCGCGAAGGCGAAGCTGCCCGTCATGGTGTGGATTTACGGGGGTGCCTATACGGAAGGCGCGGGCTCCAGTCCTTATAACCAGGGAGACACGTTTGCGGCGAAGGGCGTCGTGTTCGTGAGTTTCAACTATCGCCTGGGGTCGTTAGGGTTCCTCGCCCACCCGGGGCTCACCGCAGAGTCGCCGCACCACTCTTCCGGGAATTACGCGCTGACCGATGTGCTGGCCGTGCTGCAGTGGGTCCAGAAGAACATTGCCGCCTTCGGCGGTAATCCGCGCAACGTGACAATCTTCGGCGAATCCGCAGGCGCTGCCATGTCCTCCGCCCTGGTGGGCTCACCCCCCGCCAAAGGGCTGTTTCAGCGATCGATCTCCGAGAGCGGCACGTGGATGGGGCTGAACCTCGCGCCGATGCGTACACGCGAGTCGGCGGAGCAACAGACCGTGAAGGTCGCCGAAAAACTCGGCGCGGCGAATCTCGCAGTCCTGCGTGCGCTGTCCGCAGAGGATGCGGCGAACAAGCTCCCCAAGCAGGGGATGATCATCGACGGCTGGGTGGTGCCCGAGGATCTGTCACGCACTTTCGCCGACGGACGGCAGAACCCTGTGGATGTCATGGTGGGTTCGAACCGGGATGAGGGCTCATTCGCTGCAGGCTTCGGGCCTCCGATGACGCTGCAGCGCTGGAAGGACGGTGCGGTCCAGCGCTGGGGCACGCTCGCGGAGCTGGGGTTGCAAGCCTATCCCGCCTCGGATGACGCACAGGCGGCGGCCGACAGCATCGGCATGTTTGCCGACAACATGGCATGGATCTCGCGGCTCTATGCGGCTGAGCAGCGAGCCATCGGCAAACGCGCGTACGTTTATCACTTTGAGCACGAGCCGCCGCGCGCGCCCGGCGCTCGCGATCTGGGGGTCTGCCACACGTGCGAGCTGCCGTACGTGTTCGACAATCTCGGTACGCTGCGTCTTTACCCGGATGACAGCTCACCGGAGCTGGCTCGGGCTTCGGCCACCGATCAAAAGATCGCGAGAATCGTGTCTTCCTATTGGGTCAATTTTGCGAAAACGGGCGACCCGAACGGCCGCGGGCTGCCGAAATGGCCGCTGGCGCAGGCGGCCTCCAAGGGCCCGGTGCTCGCTCTATCGGAGGACCCGAAGGTGGAGGATTCCCTGGGTCCGCAGAAGAGCAAGCTCTACGAGGCGCTGTATCAGCGACAAATGGGTACCAAGTGAGACGGCCCACGTGGATAGCGTCGACATTTGGGCGCGTATTGGGGACACTGGGGTCGTTGCGCAACCCTTGCGCCTGGCGAATGAGAGCTTGCAGTGTACAAGAGGCCCGTCGGCACGATTTATCTGGTGAAGAGAGTGGAGCTCTCGGTACGCAGTTGCATGGAGGTGGCACTCGCTGAGTTCGGTTTGACCCCCGCCCAGGTGCTCATGCTGTATCGTTTGCGCGATCACGCCGAGCTGTCGAGCGCGGCATTGGCACGGGAAATCGGTGTGCGCCCGCAGTCCATGATCGGGTTGATCCGGCCCCTCGAGCGCAAGGGTTTGTTGGAGCGTGAGCCGAGCCCAAAGCATCGGCGCGTGCTGCACATGCGGCTCACTCCGGGAGGGAAGAAGGTGGTCGCCAATGCCTTGCGAGTGGCCGGGCGCGTGGAGGGCGAGTTGCTCGAGGACCTGAGCGACAAGGAAGTCGCCTGGCTGCAGGACGCTCTGACGAAGATCTGGCAACGTGCCGAAGAGCACGAGCTGCACCCGTCCTCGATCCGTGCCAAGGCGGAACGCTTCGTGCGCGAGCGCCTCGCCACCACTCAGCGGCGCAGCCCCCGGTTACGCACGCAAAAGACTTCCTGAACCATTCCCCGCGGGGATGGCGTACGCGCTGCCCCAAGTCTGGCCGTTCCCCGGATGCGTAGATCCGGCTGGGTGTCCCGCCCGCAGGCTGCAAGCGAGCAGGGCACTGCCATGTCCAGGTTTTCTGTCGAGCATATATAAGCTACCCTGATACACCTGCAGCAGACATTCGTCTGGAGTGCAGGCAGACAGGTCGAGCAGACCTCAGCCCAACGAAGAACCCGGGAGGACCTCATGAAAGCTCGCGTACTCGCCTGGAGCCTGCTGCTGGCAGCGCTCCCGGCTTTCGCCGCCGACGTCGACGGCAAGTGGACCGGATCGGTCGACTCGCCCAACGGGCCGGTGGCTGTGTAGACATCCCCGCTGATCGAGCCCAGCTTGCCGGGAGGCATGGTCGTGCGGACCTTCTCGGAGAACGCCGCGTGGGTATGCCCTCGCCAATGCGCTTGGAATTCCGGACCCGTCAGCGCCGGTCCGAACTGCGTACCCTCGAGGGTCGCGCCATGGCACATGACACAGGCCTGCGCGTAGGCCGCTTGGCCTCGAGAGCTCTGCTCAGCCGTGATGGTGGGCAGGGCGCGATCACCCGTGAAAAGATTCTCTGCAACGACGTTGGAGCACATGAGCGCCAACACGAGGCCAGCGATTCGTGATGGTGTGTGCTCGTGAGCTAGCACGGACTCCCCCCTGTTTGGCGCACATGCAACACTGCGGCGGCTGCGCGCGGCCGTGTGCAGAGCCATCGCGCGAGAATCACATGGCCGCTATTTCTGATCCTGCTGATAGGAAGAGGCAGCGTCCAACTTCCTCCCATCGGGGAAGGTCACGTCGCGGGCGCTCGCGCGCAAAGCACCGTCGCGCGCCTGGAAGGCGTTCACAACGATCTTCACGCCGGGCTGTACGGAGTCCTTGTTCCAGCCGCGCCGCAGCAGCAGACTCGGGGCGCCGCCTTCGATCTTCCACTGCTCGAGCGAGCCGTCGGGCTTCATCACATCCATGTAGATCCAGGAGTGCGGATTGACCCAGGAGAACTTCACGACGGTCCCTTCCAGGTGGACTACCTTGGACGCATCGAACTCCGCGGAGAAGGAGTGATGGGCCGATGCGGCCAGTGGTAGCGTCACCGAGGCCAATAGGCCCAGAACCATAGTGCGCTTTGACATGGTCTTATTCTCCGGGTTTGTGGGCAGGACCGAGGATGCTCTTGCCCGGCAGTTCCAAATCCTTGTACAGCAGCTCCTCGACGAACGGCACGCACTTGAACTCCAGAACTTCGGCGTTCTGCTCGACATGCTTATAGAGAGGCATGCGGATCGTCCACGGCGCGCTGTAGGTCTGGGGGTCCGTCAGAGTCGCCTCGTACCGGATCACCTCGGGACTCTCCAGGGTGAAGCGCTCAATGACTCTCAGCGCCGGGCTGAAGAAATTGCCGGCCCGATCCAGATGGGCGCGGCCGTTGAAGCCGTGCGTCTCCACCACCAGCGTGTTGCCTTCCCAGTGCCCCTCCGAGCGCCCCATCCAGCTATCCACCGGCGGCTCTTCGTGCTTGCCCATGTGAATGGTGCGATTCGAGGTGGCATAGCTGTAGACCATCAGGATGTCTCTGTTGCCCTGCACGATCTGGAACGGGTAGGGCATGTAGGTGGCGCGCGGAACCCCGGGCAGGTAGCACAAAGTCTCGGGGTCCGACTTGGGCCACTGTGCACGGAACGCGTCGCGTTGCTGCAATGCGTCCGGAAGATAAGGAATCGTCCCACCGCCCACCAGCACGCTCTTGCCGGCGGGAATCGCGAACAGCGCCCCGAGCTGCCATTGCGAGTCGATCTTCTGCGCCGAGTGTGCCTCCAGGTTCCAGTTGGCAGAGTTCATTGCCTGCCAGATTCCGTTCAGATCCGGGTGGGAGCCCAGATGTGGAACGCCAGCTCGCGCGGAGGTGATCCCCAAGAGGATGAAGGCGAGCGCGAGCGGCAATCGGTTCATGTCACATCCTGCTTCTGTGCGTCGATACGCGGCGGATACGTGAACGCGTACAGGGGGTTCTATGTCTTGACAAGGGTAGCAGGGTGGATCAGTCTCCTCAAGGCGAATATACGGGTCACTGATACTGGTGTGCACGACGTGGAGCTGGGGAGGGGGCGTACAAACATGCTCACACGCAAATTCCTGTCTGTCGGCGTCGTGGTGGTGTTACTGGTGCCGGTCTGCGCTGGCGCGACCGATTCGCGTGCGATGGCGGTGATCC
>CAZLYG010000479.1:0-4285 GCA_964563075.1 uncultured Steroidobacteraceae bacterium
GCTCGCATACGCTGACGTAGTGGCTCAGAAAATACCGCGTCACCGCGTCTTCCATGCGAACGTGCCCCGTATAGACAGGAACGACATCGACGATGCCGGTGCTTCTATCCACGCGGACGATGAATGGCTCGACGCGCTTCAGCGGCAGCAACACAAGCAGCGCCGTGCAGGTTGCCATGGCGCACACCCACCCGGCACCCGCCACTCGCCAGGCCACTCGTGCGCTGCGCCCGAGCGCAGCGCTCCTGTCTGCATCCCAGGACACGGCATCGCGAAAATAGGCATCCGGGCTTGCGCTCACGGCGTGCGATTCCCGGAAGTTGTGCGGCCATGCGGCGCCGATGACGACGAAGCATTGACCGGCGTCAATCGGCCATCGCAAATGCGCACCGCACAGCCGCCGAGCAGCGCTAGCGCAACGGCGAGAGTCATTAACCTCATGATGTGATTCCTTTCAGTGGCCGCACAGTCGACCTCAGAGCGCGACTCACGGTGCCGAATGAGCTCAGAGCAGCGCCGCCACCCAGAGCAGCCGCTATCGGCATCACCTGTCGCATCAGAAGAAACACGAGCACGGAGGCGAGCACCATGTTCAGCGCATCGACGGTCACGATCGCCGCCCCCCGGGCCGCGGTCTGGTCCGCATACGAGCGAACGAGCTGCAGCAGCAGCGCCGCCACCAGCACCGTCAGGACAGTGATGAGGCCATAAGTGGTCAGCTGGGCAAGCCAGGCGTCGAACAGCCGGCGGGTGCGCTCGAATAGCAGCGTTGGAATGAACAGCGGCCCGAGGGCGAGCAGCACAGCCAATGCAATGCTCGAGAGCGCGATGAGGAACATTGTGTACACGCACAGCAGCCCGATCAGGATCCACACGGCCACGCCGGCGACGTAGAAACCGAAATCTCCGCCGAGTCCCCCGCCTTTGCTCCACAGGAACCCGGCGACCGCTCCGCCCTGATCCCAGATGGAATCGATCAACGTGACCGGATCGGCTGAACCCACGACCGCCGCTGCCAGCTGCGAAGGAGCGCGATAAAAGGTGTCGACGATCACCGAGTTGTAAAGCCAGAGACGCAAGCCGACGCCCAGAACGACGACCAGCATCACGATGCGCTTCAGTCCGACGGCAAACGGCTGGTCGACCGCACCCGTCAGATGCAGGTAGCCCCAGACGATGATGTAGACCGTGGCAAACGTCACGACGGCGGGCTCCAGGGCGGTGGCAACGCGCGCGGTGTTGTCACCGATGTAGGTTGCGAGCTGCGTATTCAGCCAGCTCCAGAACGTCTGGAAGAAGCCCGTCGTCATGACTGAATACTCAGGGAGCCGGCTGGAATCGTGCAGCGAAGTTGCCATGGCCCGCGACGGCAAGTTCGCGTGTGCGCGCCTGGTTGGCGGTGAGATCTGCCTGCGCGGCCTGCTTGAGCAGGCCGAGCTTGGCCTGCTCGTTCTGCAGCATCGCCCCCTCCGCTGCGATCCGCGCCTGCAGGTCGAGAATCCCCTTTTCATCGGACGCGGAAGGAATGGCATCGATCAGCTGCTGCAGGGATGCGAAGCGGTCGCTGGTCACAATCAGCGCCTGCTGGGCGAGGACCTGCTGCACGGCCGTCGACTGCCGACTCGCGAGCAGGCTCTGGCGATCAGCGGGCGCAAGGTTGGACAGCTGCGCGTCCGAAAGCACCGCATTGGCGGAGACGGCCAGCTGGAGCTGAGTGCTCAGCCCCGGAAAGGCCCCTCCTCCAGCCAATGCGCTGCGAACGTCGTCCCAGGTGGGCGGCAGGTAATTACGCACCGTGCCGGCGAGCAAGTGCTCCATGCCGCGAGCGCCCGTGATGGCCTGGTATTCGCTTTGTGCTTGCGCGAGCTGCTCGCGAGCGGTCTCTACTTCCTGCTCCAACGTCTGCAGCTCGGATACCAGCTGAGCGATGGCACCGATATCGGTGACCGGTATCTGTGCCGCCGCGGAGTGTGTCGCCGCAATGCCAGCCAGCGCGAGCACCGTCGATGCAAGTAGTCTGGGATGATTCATGGTTCACCTCCCTGTGTGGACACCGGATAGAACAGAGGCAGCCAATCCGCGGGGCGTGGACCGACCCGAGCGATCAGCTCCCGCACCCGAGCTAGCTCCCGAGCTCGCCCGGAGATCACCGCCAGCTCGCGCTCGAAGCCGTGCAGATCGAGCCGGCAGACGACGCTATGGCGGCCCTGCTTGACCAGAAACGCCCGCGAGCCGGGCTCGAGCTGGTCGCGAATGAGGCGGAACTCGCGTTCAGTGAGCCCGAAACCGCCGCGGTACTCGTCTGCATCCGCCTCGCAATTCGGGAAAAACACCTTCGTCGGCGTCTGCTCCACGATCGTGCGACTGATCGGACTCTGCAGCACGTCGCTGACGCTCTGCGTCGCCAGGCACATGACACCGTTGTGCTTGCGCCAGGTTTTCGGGCCATCCTTGGCGAAGCCGGCAAAGGCAGGATCGGCCAACAGTCGCCAGAACTCGTCCATCCAGCATACGAGCCTGCGCCCATCGAGCAGTTGCCTGATCAGATGGAACACGTACAGAGTCACCGGCCCGCGAGTCAGTTCGTGACCCAGGAAATCCGTCACGTCCAGGCCCACCACTGCCGGTCCGGATATTCGCGAAACGACGGAGTCGCTGATGTTGTCGAACACCCACGCGTACTCCCCGTGCAGGCTCTCGCACCAGCAGGCAAGGCGAGCGTGCACACCCTCGGGATCGGTCGGATCGAGGAACTCCACGAGCCTCGACAGACGACGCTGGCCCGTTTCCAGCGCGAGCGTCCCGCGCAGCGCGTGATCCAGGTCGGCTTGCTCGCGAACGGTCAATGGCGCGCCCCCAGGCCGCCTTGCAAGCGCGCGTAACCACAGCTTCTGAAACTCCACATGAACCGGAACAGCCGGAAGCTGCAACGGGTTGAATCCCGTCGATACGCCGTTCTCGAGCGGCAGGTATTCGCCTCCGAGCGCGCGCACCAGAATCTCCAGGCCGCGGTCCTTGTCGATCACGACCTGCGTCACGCCCTGTCGGTCCAGCATCGCCAGCAGGAAGCCGATCATGACGGTCTTTCCCGATCCCGTCGGGCCGCAGAGAAATGTATGCCCCGTATCCTTGCGCGCCCCTCCGTCCGGATCCGTCGGGTCGCTCGCATGCAGCGAGAAGTAGTAAGGCGACGAGGCACTGGTCGCCAGCAGAGCGAGTGCATCGCCCCAGTAGTTCCCCGTCGCGCGCCCCGTGGGATAGTTGTGGAAAGGCGCCATCGCCGCGAAGTTGCGCGATGTAATCGGGGCCTTGCGGGCACGCATGGGGAAATTCCCAGGCAGCTGCCCCCAGAACGCAGCCTCCAGCGCCAGATCCTCACGCGCCACGATCATGCCCGTCTCCGCCAGCAGACTACGGGCTTGCGCAACATGCTCGAGCAGTGACTTCAGCCGTCCCTCGGCAGCGGCGTTCGCCTGCGGATCCGGTACGTCGGCCAGCACCTGAAGGGAGAAGTGGTGCTCGCCCATGGCAAACTCGTTGCTCGTGAGCGCATCGAGAGCCTTCATCAGCTCCGCCGCCTGCGAGACTGCGAAGTCCCCGGCATTCCCCATCCGGTTGAACTGCCGCTGCAACAGGGTCTGGCCGGTCGCTTTCGCAAGAAAGGCGAATGACTGCGTGAGCACGAACGGGAACGGCACCGACAGCAGGCGATCGAACATGCCGACCGTCGAGGGCGTGGGATACTCCTTGATCCCCAGAATGGCCCCGACGCGCGTTGCCGTTGGAGTGCGGTATTCGATGGCCTCGTGGCCGAAGAGCAGCCGCGTAGTCGCAAGCGCCTCGCTCACGGGACCCGGAGGCAACGGCATTCGCTGCCACTCCCCGTTGATCAGCATTCCAAGGAATTCGAGTATGGACGAGCACCAGAGGGAACCGGCACGGTACGTCCTGAGGATTTGCGGCTCGTACCGAGCAAGCGACGCCTGCAGTGTCCGCGCCAGTTGAGCGCAAGTGTCCAGCGCGTCAACCAGCTCGACTCGTGACCCATGCTTGCGCCCGCGCGACAATGCCCGTGAGATCGCCCCGGTGGCGACCCTCAACGCCGGTCGATAGACGACGCTGAGATAGAGCTCGTTGACCATGAGCGTCTGCGTGGCCAACCGTTCGTAATACCGGCGGGCCAGATCGGCGGCAAACCCGCCGGCGGGAGTGTCCCGGAACGGCGCAGGGTCTCTCCTGCGGACCACGTGAACCCAGAGCGCGACCGTTGGGCCAGCGATGTCCC
>CAZLYG010000480.1:0-4250 GCA_964563075.1 uncultured Steroidobacteraceae bacterium
CTTCGGCGGCGGCAGACGAAGGCTCAGCAGGACCTCGCCGCGACCCAGGACGGTGCGGCCCGGCCCGGTGCAGAACTTCTCGACCGGCACTTCGCGCGTCCCTTCCCGCCCGGCGATGACCGCGACCGCCTCATGAGCGATCAGCGCCGGAATCGAGTCAGCGGCCGGCGAGGCATTGCACAGGTTGCCGCCGAGACTGGCTCGACTCTGAATCTGAATGCCGCCGATGAGCAGAGCGGCATCGTTCAGACCGGGGTAGAGGCGCGGAATGTCGGGATGTTCGTAGATGCGATAGCACGGCACCGCGGCCCCTAGGCGCAGTCCGCGGCCCGCGTCGTAGCTCAGCTCGTTGACCTCGGGAATCTTCTTCACCTCGCTCTCGAAGGCCTCCAGGCCTGACTGGGACTGGCGGTCGAGGGTGATGTTGACGAACACGTTGACCGGGTAGCCCGCCTTTTGCTGATCGAGCAGCGCTGTGTAGCCCTGGATGAGCCCGGACTCCTCCAGTGCGCGCACCCGGCGCAGGCAGGCGGATTCAGAGAGGCTCACCTTCTCGGCGAGGCGCGCGTTGGGAATGCGGGCATCCGCCTGCAGCAGGTTGACGATGGCACGATCGTAGCGGTCCAGTTCCATTTTAGCACGAATCTGCGGCTGTATGGCCGATATTTGGCGGATTCTGCCATGAATGGCCCTATCTGGGCCAGTAATCGCAAGCCGGCACCACCCCGGCACGCTTAAGCTGCTGTGCAGTCACCCTTTTTGGAGGCTCACATGCGCATCGGTGTCCCCAGGGAGATCAAGGTCCATGAATACCGGGTCGGTCTGGTCCCCGCTGGGGTTCGGGAGCTGGCCGCCAGCGGTCACGAGGTCCTGGTGCAGGCGGGCGCAGGCGAGGGCGTCGGCATCGACGACGCGCAGTACCGGGCCGCCGGGGCCAGCATTGCCTCGGATGCCGCCGGGGTTTTTGGCCGCGCAGAGCTCATCGTCAAGGTCAAGGAGCCTCAGCCGGCCGAATGCGCGATGCTGCGACCCGGCCAGACCCTGTTCACCTATCTGCACCTGGCCGCGGATCCTGCGCAGGCTCAGGGCCTGATCAGGTCCGGAGCCACCGCGATTGCCTACGAAACCGTCACCGGCAGGAACGGCTCACTGCCGTTACTGACGCCGATGAGCGAGGTGGCCGGCCGGATGTCCATTCAAGTCGGAGCGGCGTGTCTGCAAAAAGCCCAGGGCGGCTCAGGAGTGCTGCTGGGCGGCGTTCCCGGCGTTCCCGCCGCCAAGGTAGTCATCCTCGGCGGCGGTGTTGCGGGAACGCATGCGGCAGAGATTGCAGTCGGTATGCGCGCCGATGTCACGGTGGTGGACCGCTCGGTTGAGCGGCTCCGCGAGCTCTCATCACAGTTCGGCCCGTCCTTGAAAACAGCCTATTCGACCGGAGAGACCATCGAACGGCTGGTGCCGGACGCCGATCTCGTGATCGGGGCCGTCCTGATTGCGGGTGCCGCGGCCCCGAAGCTGGTGACGCGCGCGATGCTCAAGAAGATGAAGCCGGGCTCGGTCATCGTCGACATTGCCATCGATCAGGGTGGATGCTTCGAGACCAGCCGGCCCACCACGCATGCCGACCCTACGTTCGTGGTGGACGGCATCTTGCACTATTGCGTAGCCAACATGCCGGGTGCGGTGCCGAGGACCTCCACCTTTGCACTGACCAATGCAACCCTGCCGTACGTGCGGGCCATCGCCGAGCTGGGTTGGCAGGGGGCCTTCAGGCAGGATGCGGATCTGGCCGCGGGCCTCAACGTGCACGCCGGCATGATTACCCACACCGCGGTCGCAAAATCTCTTGGAATGGCTTCGCGGCCCGCGCTGGCACTGGTCCGATAGGCCGCATACGGCTAGGCTAGCGCCCCCCGCATCGCACATTCGCGGGCGCTGAACCCTTTCACTTCCAGGAGGCTGCGAATGAAGACCGCCTTACCGGCCGCGTTGGCCGTGCTCGCCGGCACTGCAATGGCTGCACTGAGTGTCTCGGCGAGTGCCGACCCGGTCACCTACAAACTCGACCCCGCCCACACCTATCCGAGCTTCGAGGCCGATCATATGGGCGGACTGTCCGTGTGGCGCGGCAAGTTCGACAGCAGCTCCGGCACCGTCACGCTCGATAAGGCGAAGGGCACCGGCACGGTCGACATCACCGTCGACACCTCGTCGATCGACTTTGGCCACGCGAAGTTGAACGAGCACGCCAAGTCGGCTGACATGTTCGATGTCGCCAAGTACCCGACGGCGACCTACAAGGGCACGCTGGAGAATTTCAAGAACGGCGCGCCGACGGAAGTGAAGGGCGAGCTCACCCTGCACGGGGTCACCAAGCCCGTTACGCTCAAGATCGACAAGTTCCTGTGCAAGCCGAACCCGATGACCAAGAAGGAAGTCTGTGGCGCCGATGCCCACACCGCCTTCAATCGTGGCGATTTCGGCATCAAGTTCGGCGAGAACTTCGGCTTCAATCTGGAGACCAAGCTGGCCATCCAGGTCGAGGGCAGCCCCGAGAGCTGAGTCGCTCGCCCACGGCGGTGCGCGGCTGCGCAGCCGCTGTTCCTCGAGCCTGTCAAGGGGGGCCGTCCGGCCCCCCCTTGCAATCCCAAGCGCATAACGACATTGCCAGGAAATCTGGCACCGGAGGCCCGCCCACGCTGTCTGCGACGCGCCTTTGTGTAGACTCCCGCGATGTCTGTCGATCCATTGGATGAGCGCCTCCTGGAGGGGATGATCGCCGCCGCCCTCGAGGCCGGCCGGGCGATCGACGAGATCTACCGGCGCGGGTTCGAAGTGGCGCACAAGACCGATGCGACGCCAGTGACGGACGCCGATCACGCGGCGGAAGCCATCATCCTCGAGCGCCTGGCAAGGCTCGCGCACGGGGTACCGGTCGTTGCCGAGGAAGAGGTGGCTGCGGGAAGGACGCCCTCCGTTGGCGCGGAGTTCTTCCTCGTCGACCCGCTGGATGGCACCAAGGAGTTCGTTCAGAGACGCGGCGACTTTACGGTCAATGTTGCGCTCACGCGCGCCGGCGTGCCGGTGCTGGGCGTGGTCTATGCGCCTGCCAACTCGCAGTTGTTCGCGGGCAATGCGGCAGCGGGGAGCGCCTTCACGAGCGCTCAATCACCGGCAGAGGATGCGTTGGCGCCAAGAGTGCCGATCCGAGTGCGCCCCACACCCGAAGCAGGGCTGACCGTGGTCGCGTCGCGCTCGCACGCGACACCGGATACCGATACCTACCTGTCGCAGTATTCGGTCGCAGATCGGGTCGCGGTGGGTTCATCGTTGAAGTTCTGCCTCGTGGCCTCGGGTGCCGCTGACTTGTATCCGCGCCTGGGCCCGACCATGGAGTGGGATACGGCGGCGGGGCACGCGGTGCTCGCAGCCGCGGGAGGCCGTGTCCTGGCGCCAGGCGGCGTCCCGTTGCGCTACGGCAAGCCGGGATTTCGCAATCCGTCATTCATCGCCAGCGGCACGCTCATGCCGCTGCCATTGGTCGCCTGAGGATCTCATGAGCGTCGCCGTGCATCCCTCCCTTTCCTTGCACCTCAAGCGCCTGGAAGCCGAGTCGATCGGCATCATGCGCGAGGTCGCCGCCGAGTTCCGCAATCCGGTCATGTTGTATTCGATCGGCAAGGACTCGGGGGTCATGCTGCATCTGGCGATGAAGGCGTTCTATCCGTCCAAGCCGCCATTTCCGCTGTTGCACGTCGACACGCTCTGGAAGTTCCGCGACATGATTCGACACCGCGACCGCGTCGCGGAGCAGTACGGCGTGAAGCTCCTCGTCTACACAAACGCCGAGGGAGTCGCGCGCGGCATCAATCCCATTGCATCCGGATCGCAGCTGCATACGCAGGTGATGAAGACCGAGGCTCTCAAGCAGGCACTGGATAAATGGGGGTTCGATGCGGCCTTTGGCGGCGCGCGTCGTGACGAGGAGAAGAGTCGTGCCAAGGAGCGCATCTTCTCCTTCCGCTCTGCTGGCCATGTCTGGGACCCGCGCAACCAGCGCCCGGAGCTATGGAATCTGTACAACACACGGATCGCCAAGGGCGAGACCATCCGCGTATTCCCGCTATCGAACTGGACCGAGCTCGATATCTGGCAGTACACACGCGCTCAGGATATTCCCGTGGTGCCGCTGTACTTTGCCGCCCCGCGCCCGGTCGTCAAGCGCGATGGGCTGCTGATCATGCGCGACG
>CAZLYG010000481.1:0-4248 GCA_964563075.1 uncultured Steroidobacteraceae bacterium
CGGTGATCTCGGGAACGGCCGCAACGACCGTAACGGCCGGTCAGGTCTATAGTTTCACGCCTACGGCCTCAGATCCGGATGGCAATTCACTGAGCTTCACGATCGCGAACATGCCCTCGTGGGCAACATTCAGTAGCACGACGGGCAAGCTCAGTGGCACCCCGACCACGGCTAACATAAAGACATTCACGAACATCGTAATCAGTGTGAGCGACGGCATCGCGAGTGTTTCGCTTGCGCCGTTCTCGATCCAGGTCACCGCGCCGACGGACAGCCAGACGCTGCAGATATCTGGAGCGCCGCCGACGGCCGTGTCGGCGGGCTCCGCTTATTCGTTCCAACCAACCACGACGGATGCGCCGGGCAAGACGCTGCACTTCTCGATCACGAACATCCCGACGTGGGCCACCCTCGATGCTTCGACCGGCGCGTTGACTGGCACACCCAACAACACCAAGGTCGGCATTTACTCCGGCATCACATTGAGCGTCAACGACGGTACGACGACTGCGTCGCTCCCGACGTTCTCGATCACCGTCTCGAGCGACTCGTCGCCGCCGCCGAGTTCACCGCCCCCGGCGAACGCGCCGCCGACGATCTCCGGAACACCGGCAACGGCCGCAACCGAAGGGTCTACGTACAGCTTCACTCCCACGGCGAGCGACGCCAACGGCAATACGCTCGCGTTCAGTATTCAGAACAAGCCTTCGTGGGCGACCTTCAGCACGGCCTCCGGCAACTTGTCCGGTACCCCCGGTTCGGGTGATCTGGGTACGGACTCAGGCATCACCATCAGTGTCAGCGATGGCACGACATCGGTCGCCCTCCCCGCCTTCTCCATCGTTGTTTCGGCGCCGTCGACGGCAACCGGAACGGCTCTGATTACGTGGGTCGCACCGACACAGAACAGTGACGGCTCGGCGCTGACGAACCTTGCAGGGTTCAACATCTACTATGGCACTTCGGCGGGCAGCCTGACGCAGGTCCAGAATGTCGCCGGAGCCGGAATGACGAGCTACATGATCAACAGCCTTGCGAGCGGGACGTGGTACTTTGCCGTCACGGCCTACACCAGCTCGGGCGCTGAGAGTGGGTTGTCGAGCACCACCAGCAAGACGATACCGTAGCGTACCGAAGGGGCGCGGCGGGTTGCGCGACCCGCTGAGCTCGCCTCCGCCGCATACACTGCGATCAGCCGGAGATCATCTGGCGCAGAGCCTCATCCAGACGCGCCAGTGTGCGCTCGCGCCCGAGAAGGCTGAGGGTCTGATCGATGGGTGGCGAGACGGCAGTGCCGGACACTGCTACTCGGATCGGCTGCGCAACCTTGCCCAGACCGGCTTGCAACTCGCCCGCGAGCTGTTCCAGCACGGCATGGATGCTGGCAGCGGTCCACGTCTCCAGCGCTGCGAGACGCTCGCGTATCTTCGCCAGCACCGGCGCTGCGTCCGCCGTCAGGTATTTTGCTGCGGCCTTGGGGTCGAGTTCCACGCGATCAACGAAAAAGAAGCGGCTATTCTGTGCCATCTCCTTCAGTGTCTTCGCGCGCTCCCGCTGAGCCACGATGACGCCTTCAAGAAGCGACTGATCATCGCTATTCAGACCGAGACGGCGCAGCTGCGCCTGCAGGTGCGGGACCAGCGCGGTTGGCGGCGATCGCATCATGTGCTGCTGATTGAGCCACAGCAGCTTCTCCGGATTGAACGCCGAGGCAGCCTTGTTGACATCGTGGATGTCGAACTCAGCGATCATTTCCGCACGCGTAAAGATCTCCTGATCGCCGTGTGACCATCCTAGGCGCACCAGGTAGTTGAGCAGCGCATCGGGCAGATAACCCTCCTCCTCGTACTGGAGCACGCTGACAGACCCATGCCGCTTGGAGAGCTTGGCACCATCCGGCCCCAGGATCATCGGAACGTGCGCGTACACAGGCGGCGTGGCCCCCAGCGCCAGCAGCATGTTCATCTGCCGCGGCGTGTTGTTCAGATGGTCATCGCCACGGATGACGTGCGTGACGCCCATGTCCCTGTCGTCGACCACAACACAAAAGTTGTAGGTGGGCGTTCCATCCGATCGCGCGATGATCAGATCGTCCAGCTCTGCGTTCTGGAACGACACCGCCCCGTGCACCAGGTCGTTGACGACGACCGCCCCCTCCAGGGGGTTGCGAAATCGCACGACCGGATCGACTCCCGGCCTGGGCTCCATCCTGTCCCGGCAGCGTCCCGTGTAGCGCGGCTTCTCCTTGCGCGCGATCTGCTGCTCGCGCATCTCATCCAGCTCTTGCTTCGTGCAGTAACAGTGATAGGCCGTCCCCGCCGCCAGCATCTCGCGGATAACCTCTCGATATCGGTCGAAACGCTTCGTCTGGTAGAACGGGCCCTCGTCAGCGTCCAGTGAAAGCCACGCCATCCCATCAAGGATGACCTTGACGGCCTGGTCGGTGGAGCGCTCCCGGTCTGTGTCTTCGACCCGCAGGATGAACTTGCCGCCGCTGTGCCGGGCGTAAAGCCAGCTGAACAGCGCTGTCCGGACGCCTCCTACGTGGAGCATGCCGGTGGGACTGGGTGCGAAGCGGGTGACGACTGCCATGGGAATGTGCGCCTGGATCTCGGGGCGGGTAGGTTATCAAGCAAGGGGGCGGCTTGCGGCGGTGGGGTACGCCGCCGGTTCAATCCCGGGTATCACCGGCCAATAAAATCAAACGGTTAAGGCGATCTTGACCATCACCGAATCCGAGCCGGCGATGGCCGCCGACCCGATGCCCACGGCCTGCGTCGGCATGGGTGCCCATCGATCCTTCAAACGCAGAACCGGCGCTTCCAGGAACCGCCAGGACAGCGCGGCCGCGGCAATGGTGGTGGGAACGATGAAGTAGAAGCGTACCGCCTCGTCAGACCAGAAATGCATCGAGCCAAACAGCGCCCCGAACACGCCGCCGATTGGAAACTGCAGCAGATAAATTGCATACGAACGCTTGCCGATGAACTGCACCGGCACGGTGTTCAGCCAATTCGTCGGCCAGCGTCCGCGGAAGCGGATCGTCCAGAGCACACAGCAGGCAAACGCCCACGGAAAGAGCGAATAGCCGACGGTCCGCGTAAACGCAGACGACCAGTCGCGGTGTCCGAGAGTCGACAGCAAGACGAATGCCGCAAGGACTGCTGCAAGACAGACGGCCCCCAGGAGGCGCCGACTGACTTCGAGGCGCGGAACGCCGACCGCGATCAGAGCTCCGAGCGCGAGACCGTCGAGGCGGCACGGCAAGAGAACGTATTCAACGAACGGATTCGTGGGGTACTGATGCCAAAGACACGCTCGCAGTACGGGCGACAGGAGGAGCGCGCCGCCGAGAATCTTCACGAGCGTCTCCCGACGCACGTGCCGCACGATCAGAGGGAAAATGAGATAGAACTGTTCCTCCACGTGCAAGGACCACATGGGGGTAAGAGACAACACCGGCTGGATGTGGCCCACGAGGGCCATCTGGAAGTTGCCCAAGTACACCCATGGACCGAGCGGGTTGCCCCATTCGGCCAGCCTCCGGTACTGGACACCCTGGTGATAGAACAGGATCGCTGCAAAGATCAGCGCCAACACGCAGTAGTAGACAGGGAAGATTCTGAGCGCGCGGCGAATGTAGAAGTTACGGTAGTAACGCGAATCGGTGCGGGTCGCAAGCAGAATCCGTGTGATCAGGAAACCGCTGAGCACGAAAAACAGATCGACGCCGATCCATCCCAGGGGCGCGAGCCTCCACAGTGACGGGAAAGCGCCCGTTGAACCAAAATGGTCCAGCAACACGAGTGAGACGGCGACCGCGCGCAGCCCATCCAACTCCGGGATGTGCTCCCGCAAAGAACCT
Organism: uncultured Steroidobacteraceae bacterium; assembly: GCA_964563075.1. Lineage (GTDB taxonomy): Bacteria > Pseudomonadota > Gammaproteobacteria > Steroidobacterales > Steroidobacteraceae > 13-2-20CM-66-19. The sequence continues at coordinate 3,866 of CAZLYG010000481.1, forward strand.
ACCGCGCTGCTGCCGGGTGACGCCGCTGCCCGGCGCCCCCCATCTATCTGACTGGGCATTGGTGAAGCATGCCTCGGGCCGGTGACACCCTGCCAGTGACCGGCTCCAGGACCTTGTAAGAAAAGGTTATCCAGTGTTCAGCGCACAAACGCTACCTGGAATCGCGCATGCGCGGCGTGTTCCGCGTCACTTCATTATCACGTGCGCGTGCCCTGCTGCAGGTTCCCGATTGACTGCGCGCCGTGCACCGGATCGAGCGATAACCGGACCATTGCCTCAAAGGGGTCGGCGCGCCGGACCTCACCCGTCGCACGCCGAAGGCGTTGCCTGGGGGCGGAGTGGCCTATAGACTTGCCCTCCCTCAAGGGATGGGCGGTTAGCTC
>CAZLYG010000482.1:0-4233 GCA_964563075.1 uncultured Steroidobacteraceae bacterium
CGCCATCGCGGTCGCGCACCACGACATAACGGCCGCGCAGCTCCTGCACCCAGCCGAAATTCTCGGTACTGGTGCCGGTGTGGCCGGTGAAGCTGATGACGTCCCCCGGCTTGATGGACTTGTCCATCAGGAGCACGAACCCGCTGACGAAATTGCTGGCGATCGCCTGCAGGCCGAAGCCCAGGCCGATGCCGATCGCGCCGGTCAACACGTTCAGCGTGGTGACGTCCACACCGGCGGCATTGATGCCCAGCATGATTCCCAAGCCGACCAGCAGGAAGTAGGTGAACTTCGAGATGCCGATCCGCGTCGAGACGGCCAGCTGCTCCAGTCGCATCACGCGTCGTTCGAAAGCACGCGAAATCAGGCTAGTGATGATCACGAAGGCGGTGACGATGACGAGTCCCTTCAGCACCGCCCAGAGCGTGAATTGCGATCGCCCCGGAATGAGATTGATGCGGTTGAGCGTCGCCTCGATGGTCTCGAGCCACCCCACCAGCGAGAACGACATGATCAGCCACAGGGCGAAGGTGATGCGGGTTTCCCACGTGCGGATCCAGGAGTCCGGCCCCAACATCAACCGGAGCAGGTAAACGCCCAGGCGTATCAGCACCAATGCCGTGGTCAGCTGTAGCGCTGTATCGACAGCTGGCGTGTGGGCGCCGATGGAGGTGAGAATGCCGCGCACCATCAACAGTACCGTGAGCGCGACCAGGAAGGGCGCCACGATGACCGCGCCCTCCATCGTTTGGGATTGCCAGGCGGACTGGCGTGACTGGAGCGGATGATTCTTGTGCCAGCTGCGTACGAACTGGGCGCCCGCCAGCGCGACCAGGCCCGCGACAGCTATCGCGATCACCTGGGTAAGGACCTCGGGCGAAGTCAGCCTGAGAAAGAAGTCCTTGAGAGCGCTCTGTGCGTTCACGGACTACGAGGGTGCGCTAGGCGTTCAGGTCCGGGATCAACTGGCTCTCCAGGCGAGTGATCTGGTCCTTCAACATGAGCTTGCGCTTCTTCAGCCGTTTCAGCTGCAGCTCGTTGGTATGAATGTCGAGTGTCAGCCGGGCGATCACATCGTCCAGGTCGCGGTGCTCGATGCGCAGCTGGCGCAACTTCTCCACATTGCGAAACAGCTCCCGATCGACATTGTCTTCGATTTCCGCCATGGCCTGCGCAGGGAAGCGGCTCTCCCTTGGATATGTCAGATGCACTGCAGCGCACGGTTGCGCTTGGCTCGGGCCGCAAGCTTAGCGGAATCCGAAGCGCCAGGGCACTCATAGGGCCAGGCCGTATGATACGCCCCTATGACCCCCGCCGTTGAAAAACCCCCGTGGACCCACATAGATACGGTTCTGTTGGACCTCGATGGGACGCTGCTGGATCTGGCGTTCGATAACTATTTCTGGCGCGAGGTCATTCCCGCAGCCTATGCCACGTCCAACTCCCTCTCGCTCGATGCCGCTCGTGCGCTATTGCTGCCGCGCTTCCGGGCCTGCGAGGGCACGCTAGATTGGTATTCGATCGAGTACTGGAGCCGCGAACTGGAGCTGGACGCCGTCACGCTCAAGCGTGCCGTCGCCGATCGCGTCGATTGGCTCCCCGGCGCGCAGGAGTTTCTGCGGTGCGTGCGCGCCGCGGGCAAACGCCTCGTGCTGCTGACGAACTCGCACCCCAAGGTCCTGCAGATCAAGGACGAACGTACGGCAGTGACCAGCTTTCTGGACGCGGCGTTCAGCTCGCATTCCTTCGGAGTCCCGAAGGAGGCGGCGGCGTTCTGGAAAGCGATCCGTGAGGTCGAGCCGTTCGACCACGACCGGACGCTGTTCGTGGACGACAGCCCGCCGGTGCTGCGGGCCGCGCGCGCGGCTGGGATTCGCTGGGTCTACGGCGTGAGGTTACCGTCATCCGCCACCAGCGGATGGGCAGCCGAGCCGCGTGATCACGGACCCTTCCCAGCTGTGGATTCAATTGCCGAGCTGACGCCAGAGGGTCCGCATTCCTAAGGGCCCGCAGGGCAGGCCGCCCCAGACTCAGTGACCGGAGGCCTTGGGCCCCCTGCGCCCCCTGCCGCGGGAGGAATGTCCCTCATGCCTGGCGGAGCCGGAGCCGCCTCGCGGTCCTCCATGGCCGCCACGCCGGCCACCGGGGCCGTGAGGGCGGGGACGGAAGCGGCTCTCCGTGGGGGCCCCCGCGACGATGTCGGCGGCCAGGACCTCCTGGCTGACGGGTGCCGAGGGGATCTTATGGCCGATGTACTCCTCGATCTCGGGTAACGAGACCGCGAATTCCTCGCAAGCGAAGCTGATCGCGTCGCCCTCGGCACCGGCGCGCGCCGTACGGCCTATCCGGTGCACGTAGTCCGCCGAATCCTGGGGGAGGTCGAAATTAAAGACGTGGCTGACATCGGGGATGTGCAGCCCGCGGGAGGCCACATCGGTGGCGATGAGGACGGCGAGATCGCCATTGTGGAAGTCGCGCAGGAAGCGGAGCCGCTTGTTCTGCGGTACATCCCCGGACAACGCCTTCGCATGGAAGCCGTTCGCGTTCAGCACGCTCTCGAGCCGTTCGGCTGCGCGCTTGGTATTGACGAAAATCATCGTGCGGCGCGCTTCGAACTGGCGCAGCAGCCCGATCAGCAGGGGGACCTTCTCCTCCATGGCGGGGTAATACATGATCTGCCGCACCCGATCGACGGTCATCTTGTCCGGCTCGATCCGCACCAGCTCCGGGTTGTTCATGTGCTCATAGGCGAGCTCGAGCACCCGATGCGACAGGGTGGCGGAAAACAGCATCGATTGCCGCCGCTCCGGGTGCGGGAGGCGGCGCAGGAGGTAGCGGATGTCGGCAATGAACCCCAGGTCGAACATCCGGTCGGCCTCGTCCAGCACCAGAATCTGCGCGTGGCGCATTTCGAACACGTGCTGCTTGAGGTAGTCGATCAGGCGTCCGGGCGTGCCGATGAGCACGTCGACGCCCTCGGCGAGTTGGCGCCGCTGCTTGTCATAGTCGACGCCGCCGAACACGACGGCTTGCCTGAAGCCTGTGTGCCGGCCGAGGATCTCGGCATCGTGGTGAATCTGCACCGCGAGCTCGCGCGTGGGAGCGACGATGAGTGCCCGGATCGAGGTACGCCCGCTCCCTGGCGGAGCCGGGCGGGTGAGCAACGCCTGATACAGCGCTACCAGGAAGGCGGCTGTCTTGCCGGTCCCCGTCTGGGCCTGGCCTGCGACATCGCGCCCGGTGAGCGCGAGCGGCAAAGTCTGAGCCTGGATCGGGGTACAGTTCACGAACCCTGCGTCATGGATACCCGCCATCACCGGGGGGGCCAGAGCGAGGGAGTCAAATGACAAAGGTGCGGATTGTGAGTCAGTCATCAATTCTTTCAATGGTGGGTAGGTTACGGTGTTTCCAGGGGAGGGCCTTGCAAAACAGCCTCGGAAGCGCTACAAAAGGGACAAGACGACAGCGGGCCGCATAGCGCCCTGATTAGCTCCCAGATTACTCTCTGGCGCCCTGCCAGGCCGGTTATCGAATCCCCTAAAGGCTCAACACTCATTACGAGTTAGTGTAACCGTTTGACGGGTGCTTCTGGCACGGCTTTCGCGGCCCGCGCGCCGACCCGTGTATCCGTCGCCCTTATATCCCGCTATCCGAATCAACAAACCAGCCCACACTCTGCATTCGACGGAGGTTGAACCGCGTGAGTAGCCCGCACATCGTGCACACCTCGGACGCCACTTTTGCCCAGGATGTCCTGAAATCCGAAAAGCCCGTACTCCTGGATTTCTGGGCGGAGTGGTGCGGTCCATGCAAGATGATCGCCCCGATTCTCGATGAGATCGCGAGCGAGTATCAGGATCGCATCAAGATCGCCAAGCTCAACATCGATGAGAATCCCCAGACGCCGCCCAAGTTCGGCATCCGCGGGATCCCGACGTTGATCCTCTTCAAGAACGGTACGGTCGAAGCCCAGAAGGTGGGCGCCGTCTCCAAATCTCAACTGGCGGCGTTTCTGGACAACAACCTGGACGCCGTGGGCGGCGCACTGGCCAAAAAATGAGAGGCTACCTCGGTAATCAGGGCCGTAATCGGCCCAACAAAGGCCCGCGCCACGGCAATCGTGACGGTAATCGCGGCAACAACGGGAACGGCAACGGTGGCGGACGCCCCGATGACATGATGCACGAGCCGGAGGTGTTCGACGCCGACGACGCGGAGATCATCAGTCCGGCC
>CAZLYG010000483.1:0-4231 GCA_964563075.1 uncultured Steroidobacteraceae bacterium
TCTGGATCACCAACCCGGACAACATCTACGTGGACAACGTGGCCGCCGGGTCCGAAGCGACGGGTTTCTGGTTCGCCTTCCCGGAGCATCCGACAGGTGCGTACCAAGGCACGGACATCGGCAAGGCGACCTGGCCACGTCGCACCCGGCTGCGGGAGTTCAAGGGCAACACCGCCCATTCGAACTTCGACGGCTACATGTCCGACCGCGGCCCCAAGCCCGATGGCCATTTCACCACCGGCGCGCATATTGCCCTTGCCAATCCGGCTGACGCGAACAGCCCCATCGTGGAGACGGTCATCGAAGACTTTACGGCCTACAAGAACCGCAATGGCGGCATGTGGACGCGCGGTGAGATGGATACCTTCAGGAACTTGAAGCTGGCCGACAATGCCATCGGCTATACGCATGCGACCGCCAACCTCGGTCATTCGCCCTTTACGTCACGGGTGGTCGACTCGCTGTTCGTGGGCGAAACCGAGAACATCGGCAACCCCAGGACGCCGGCGGAAATGGCTTACGGCCGCAGCTTGCCGGAGCCCGAACTCGCGGATTTCCCGATCCGCGGCTACGAGTTCTACGATTACCGCCATCAATTGGTCAATGACACCTTCGTGAATTTCCAGGACAACGCCACCCGCAAGACGGGAGCGATCTCCTACCTGCTGTACACCAGCTTCGGAATGAGCACCAACAACACCGTACAGCGCGCGAAATTCATCAACGCCAAGCCGGTCTACTTCCCTCCGATGGAGCATAAGTGGAGCAACGACGATTACGGCAATGGGAGCTATAAGACCGCGGTGTTCCACGACCTCGACGGCTCGGTCAGCGGTGTCAAGGACTCCTACGTTCTGATCAATGACGACAGTAATGGAATCGCCGTCGACCAGGCCTGTGAGATGAGGCCGACCTGGAATGCCGCGGTGTGCAAGGGCGATTACGGGAGATTGGCTGTCAGCGGGCCCGGCTCCGGTGCCGGCCGCAGGCCTGGCGTTCCAGTAGGCGGCGGTGCCGGCCCAGCGGCGGCCCGTGCCACGCCCGGCGCACCGGGTGGTCGAGTCGGCCGACCCGCCGGACCTCCTCAGCCGCCAGTCATTCTCAGCCGCAACGGCAACGACGTCATCCTGGCCGGGGAAACCAACATACGTGCCGGCACCGAGATCAAGGTGACCACCGAAAGGCCGTCCCTGGACCTGCGCCTCAGCGAGCTGGATAGCGGCTCGTGGGTGATCTTCGAGCTGCCGGGATTCACCACTGCAGCCTCGGGTACGCAGCAGGACAGCCTGGATGCGCTGCGCAAGGCCAGCGCCACCTCGTACTACAAGGGCAAGGACTCGCTGTGGGTCAAGGTTGTCTCCAGCGGTGAAGGCGCCCGCATCAGCGGACCTGGCGCCGTAGGAGCCAGCCTCGTGGTCAGCCGGTAAGCTTCAACCCTGTCCTGGAGCGAAGAGCCCCCGGCGCAGGCCGGGGGTCAGACGCATAGGTGCGGTCCGAAGGGGCCTCTGGGCCTCGTCAACCCGAACAACCCCGGGGTACAGCGACGTCCGCGTCAAGAATCAGCCGCGGCGATCCAGATACGCGCGTGCCAACTGCCGTAGCCGCCTCCCATCGAAGCTCGGGTCGTGCCCGGCATGTACGATACGTGCCGGTAGTCGCTCGAGGCGGCGCATGCTCGAAAGGTAAGCCGGGATGTCGCTGCCCGGCAGCTCATCGAGCAGCGGACCGTCATAAATTGCGTCGCCGGAAAAGAGAGTCCCAGTGGCGGCTTCCCACAAGCCGATGCTGCCCGGTGAGTGCCCGGGTAAGTGCAGAACCTCAAAGAGCCGATCGCCGAGGTCGATGACATCACCCTCCTGCACCACGCGAGTCGCGGGGGCGGGAGGACACGAGAACCTTCGCATGTCGAACTCGGCACGTGGCAGTGCGGTGATAAAGCTGCTGTCCACGTGATAACCCGCGCGCTCCAGGCCCTCAATGAACTCGACCGCGTGATCCTCGCGGAACATGCTGAAGTTGTCTGAACGCCGTGTAAGTTGATCAGCTTCCGCGGCGTGCACGACGCGATCGGCGAACTCGTGCAAAGATCCGACATGATCGAGGTGCGCGTGTGTCGCAACGGCAGTGAGCGGTTTGGCGAAGATCTCTCCGGCGGCTTCCGTCAGACTGGCAATCCCCATGCCGGTATCGATGATCAGATCGCGCTCGCGTCCCCGAACGTGCCAGATATTACATTGCATGACGCGAATGACGTGCGGCTCCCACAGCCGCGTGATCCCGTCGGCGAGAGACTCGCAATCAAACCAACGCGTGGCTATCTGAAGACTCATTGCGTACCTTTGCGCGGCGCACGTCCCCGCGAAGTGAAGGCTATTGTGGGCGGTAATCCTCGCATGCGCGAGCCCGTCTTTCTGATCCAAGCTGGGGCCAACGCGGCTGTATGGGCCCCGAGTTGGTGCGTACGATGGCTACGCCGACGAGCGCTGAGAGGTATGCGCGACAGCACCGTGCGAGCTAACACCTTGTTTTTTGAAGTCCAACGACACTCGCACACCTTCATGGGGCGTTTCGGCACAGCCCTTGCAACATCAAGCCTGCAGACAACGAAGGAAATGTGCGTCTAGGGTTCCGGCCTGTTGCGACCGCAACAGGTGTCTGGTCCGAGAGAGGCAGTCCGGGCGCCTGACCCTCAGGCGCTTCGGATACACGGCGGGATAAAAGCCCGGGAGATTGGTTTGCGAGGAGCCAGTGGTGGTCCCTCGGGACGATCTCCATCAAGCAGTCCCGGGCGCCGTTTTCCACGTCTCCTCGCAAGTAAGTTCAGCGACTTGCGCGAGGAGAACGATCGCCAATGACACCCACACGTATTGCGGCAGCCGTCGCTGCGGCTCTGTACGCCAGCGCTGTCGCCGCGGAAGGCGGGACGGGCCCAGGCGCCACTGTCGCGGATCCGCCGCCGGCGGCACGAATCGCCGACGCCAGCGCTGCGACACGAGTCGCGGACGCGACGCCGACTCTTGCCGACAAAGGCATCTCCGAAGTCGTCGTCACGGCCACCCGCCGGGAAGAATCCGCTCAGAATGTGCCCCTCAGTATTACGGCGATCTCCGGTGACTCGCTGGAGCAAGCCGGAATCGAGGACATCGCGGACCTCGCCCATTCGATGGCCGGGGTCAACTACACGGACAAAGGGCCATTCGGCGGAGTCAATGGCGCAAACCTGATCATTCGCGGGCTGAACAGCGAGACGACCGCCGGACTGCCTGCGGCAGCCTCGCCCGTTGTGCCGCCCGTAGCGACCTACATCGACGACACTCCACTGTTCTTCGCCCTTCAGTTTCAGGATCTCGAGCGCGTTGAGGTACTGCGCGGTCCACAGGGAACACTCTACGGCTCAGGCTCGCTCGGCGGCACTATCCGCTTCGTGCAGCACGCGCCGGATCCGACCGGATTCGATGCCCGAGTCGAGACGACTCTCAGCGACACGGCGCATACCCATGAGCCCAACGAGGCCGTGAATGCAATGCTCAACGTGCCGTTCTCCGACACTTTCGCGGTGCGCATGAACGGCGGCTGGTCGCGCGACGCGGGGTTCATCGATCAGCCCAATCTGTTCAAGCTGGATGCTTCCGGCGTACCCGTGGCCGCGGAGCCGGGCAACATCTTCAGTCCGCCGGTCATGTACGGGAAGACGGGCGTGAACAGCTACGACTATGGCTCCGCACGGGTCTCGGCGCTGTGGAAGCCGAATGACAGCTTCCATGCCCAGCTGTCCTATTACTATCAACTCGCGCGCGCCAACGGCTTCCCCTATGTAGCGACGAGCGCCGCGGCGTTCAACGAGCCCATCAGCCCTGCGACGCAGCCCTCCGGCACTTACACCAACCCGCCGCTCGCGGCGCAGCTCTTCAACGCACCGGTTCCTCCCGGCGTCGATCGATTGTCGGACGCCGAATACGGCATTACGAGCACTCGCGATCGGGTCGACCTCGCCGCACTCACCGTGGAGTACGACCTGGGGTTCGCCACTCTGACCTCGGCGACCTCGTGGGCACACCACGTCAATGACACCGTCGCCGACGAGTCGCATCAGTACATCAACTTTTTTTTCTTCCAGAGTCTGTATGGGCAGAATCCCCGCACGTTCGTCAAAGGTATCGAGGGGCTCAACGACCGCCCGGTGACGCAGGAGCTGCGGCTGGCTTCCAAGACCGGCGAGCGCCTCGAGTGG
>CAZLYG010000484.1:0-4209 GCA_964563075.1 uncultured Steroidobacteraceae bacterium
CCATGCTAGGGCGCTCGCGACACCAGAGGAGATCGGAACATGGCAGCGCCCCACCGACGTGTGGTCACGGGTCACGATGAGGCCGGCACATCGATCGTCCTCTCGGACGGCACTCCCCCGCAGCGCCATCCGATGAAGGGGCGAGAAGTCGGAGCGGACTTCTTCGAAATATGGAACGACCCCAATACCGTCCCGGCGCTCACTTCCGTGGAGGCCCGCGAGCCGAGCGAACGGGAATTTACGATCATGCCCGTGACCGGTCATCTCATGCGCATCATCGACATCTATCCCCCGAGCGAAGGAGGCAAGCGCACGGTCATGCACAGAACGAAGACGCTCGACTATGCGGTAGTCATTGAAGGAGAGGTCGTGCTCGTCCTCGATGACAGTGAGGTGAAGCTGAAACAAGGCGACGTAGTCGTTCAGCGTGGCACGGACCACGCTTGGGAAAACCGCTCCGACAAGCGCACGCGGATGGCTTTCTTCCACATCGACGCCGAGTTCAGTGAGGAACTGCGCGGCAAGCTCCCCAAGACACTCAACCTGATGCGCTGACATACCCCGGAGTGTTCCATGTCCCGAAAGTCCCGAAAAATCCCAGTGCACGAGGCGCCCGCCGTCAAGGGCTCACGTTATCCGGCTCCGTATGACCAGCCATGCCTGGAACGCTTCAGGCGCTGTCTGGGCGACGCCGCCTCCCTGACCCAGTTCGGGGTCAACCTGAACCGTCTGCCACCGGGCGCCTGGTCCAGCCAACGGCACTGGCACACCGCCGAAGACGAATTCATTTTCGTCGTGCAAGGCGAGGTCGTGCTCGTCACCGACGGCGGAGAAGAAACGTTGCACGCCGGCGACTGCGCGGGCTTCAAAGCCGGCGAGCCTGATGGACATCATCTGCAGAACCGCTCCAGCAGCGATGCGCTAGTGTTGGAGATCGGCTCGCGCCGGCCGCAAGAGGACGAGGTGTTCTATCCGGACATCGACCTGCACGCCCTCAAGGGCCGCGCGGGGTACGCACACACCGATGGACGGCCCTACTCGGAGACACAGCCGCGGAACCCGGCCACGGGCAAATAGGACCCAACGCCTGAGCGCCTTGGCTGCGGGCAGGCGTCAGGGGCCGATGCGCAAGCGCCTGGGCCGGCTCACAGCGAGCCGGCGACGCTTTGTGCCGGACTCATGGCGCCCTTCGCCGATGACTGCGGACGCAGCAGCGCAATAGCCGCACCCGCGGCAATCGCCGCGCAAGCGCCACCCACCGCGAATGCCAGGCGATATCCGGAGTTGAGAGCCACCATCGCGGATGAGCCTGCAGCGATCAACTGCTGCGTACGGCCCGCAGCTCCGCTGGCGAGAATGGCCAGTCCGAGCGCTCCGCCCATCATGAAGGCCGTATTGACGACGCCCGAGGCGAGACCGGACTCGCCGGGCTCGACGTCACCCATCGCCGCCAGCAGCAACGGATTGAAAGCCACACCAGCGCCGAATCCGATGAGCAGCATCCCCGGCAACACGTCGGCGACGAAGTGGCCGTCTACCGGCATTCGGGCGAATAGAGCCAGTCCGGCAGCGGCGGCGAGCAGGCCGACCACCAGAGGCGACTTCTGCCCGAAACGCATCACGAGCTTGGCGGACAGGCCCACGGAGAAGGCCGCCATGATCAGGTTCGCCGGCAGGAACGCCATGCCCACCTGCAAGGCCGAATAAGACAGTACGCGCTGCAGGTACAGCGCCGAGATGAAGAACCAGGCGAAGCAGGCCGCGGCCCACAGTACGCACACGAAGTTGGAGGTCGCGAGATTGCGCAAGCGAAACAAACGCAGCGGAACGAGCGGCGCGCGTACGCGCGTCTGAATGAAGAGAAACACGACGAACAGAACCGCGGCAGCCCCCAAGTAGCCGAGCGTCGTCGCGGAGAACCATCCGGCATCGTTACCGTTGACGATGGCGTATACGGCGAGCATCAGCGCGGCCGTCACTGTGACGGCGCCCCCGACATCCAGATGTCTCGCACCCGCCTGCGTGGCGCCGCCGGGAAGCAGGATCAGGCACAGGACAAGCACGAGAATGCCGATTGGAATGTTGACCAGAAAGATCCAATGCCAGCTCAACACGCTCGTCAGGAAGCCGCCCAGCAGGACCCCGATGCTGCCTCCCCCGGCACAGACGAAGCCGAACAGGCCCATGGCCTTCGCCCGTTCCGCTTCCTCTGTAAAGAGAGTCATGATGAGCGAGAGCGCGACTGCGTTGACGACGGCGCCCCCGACACCCTGCACCGCCCTGGCGAGGATCAGACGTTCCTGGGTGTTGGACAGGCCGCAGGCCAGAGAGGCGAGGGTGAAGAGGGTGATGCCGATCAGGAACAGCTTGCGGTGTCCGTACAGATCGCCCAGCCGGCCGCCGAGCAGCAGAAAGCCTCCGAACGTCAGCAGGTAGGCATTGACGACCCAGACCAGCGATGTCTCGGAATAGTGCAGGTCGGCGCGGATCGAGGGCAGTGCGACGTTCACGATCGTCGAGTCCAGCACGATCATGAGCACACCCAGGCACAGCACGAGCAACGCAAACCAGCGGCCGCGGCCAGCGCCGGACATGATGAGGCTCCAAGCAATGGGGAGAGGCTTTACCCTACCACGGGGGGCGCCCCTGAACAAAAAACCGCGGCCCGGAGCCGTCACCGGTTCCGAGCCGCGAGAGGCGGGTATGTACCGCCCGCCGGGGAAAGTTCGCGGTCAGGATGCGGGCGCCGGCAGACGCCGTTCGCGCAAGCTGCCGGTCAGAACGTGAGCGCCGGGAGACCCTGTTCTCGCAGGTCGCCCGGCCAGGACCCCGCCCCGTACGTCAGCGCGTGGACGCGACCCGCGGATGCTTCAATAAGCCCGCGACCTCAGGGCTGTTCACCGACTCGATCGCGCGATTCACGGCCTGCCGACGGCAGGACCAGGTAGCCATCTTGTCCTCGAGCCTGCTGGTGACAGCGTCCGGGCAGAGCTTCTGTGCGGCGGAGGCGATCCGCCGATACAGCTCGGCGGCACCGTTCGGTGTTGCAATATCCAGATCGTTGTATCGCACCACGATGGACGGCGCCGAGGGTGGAACTGCGGCACTCGCGATGTCAGCCCCGAGCACGGCCACCAGACCGGCGGCGAAAATCCTGAGATTCATGGACCCTCTCCTGATGACACAAGCGGGCGATTCCCGTGACGCGTATGGAACGCCACGGACCGCACTCGTGTCTGCGGCCGCATCCCGAGTTGGTCCCTGCGTTTGACGTGTTGGTACCAACAGCCCGGATACCCCGGCCGCCGCACTCATACAGTCACAGCCGTGTTGCTTGACTGGATGGCATGCGTTGCCACCGGTTCGTCCCCGTTATCGACGGTTCCGTCCCCGCAATCCCCATTTTCTTCGGCCGGTCAGCCCGCTCTGGCGTATTCTGGGAACAACTTCCCTTTGAGGTCCCCCCCCCCCCGCGGGAACAGGCATGCCATGAGCGCCATACCTTCCGAGCGAGCGCGGGCCGCGCCCTTCGAATCAGGCCTGACAGAAATCTCCCATCGGCTGCGCGAGGCCACGGCGGTGACGCACAGCATCTGGCCACTGTTGATCATCCTCACGGGGTTCTGGTGTTACGTCGCGCTGTCAAACGTCCTGTACGCCAACAGCATGCAAATGAGCGTCGCCGGGCTGGCGCCGCACATGTTCGCGCACTGGGACGCGCGCCTGCTGCAGCATCTGCTTCTGTACCCGCTGCTGGTCGTCTCGGTCTGGGCTTCGATGAGCCTCGGTTGGCGGCCTCCGGTGCGCCGCGTACCGGTGCAGCTGCTGATCGCGCTCGTGTTTTCCATTCTCGCTTCCCCGGCCTTGATGGTCGGAGAGCGTCTGACCGGTACGAGCACTCTGATGCACGAGCACGAGCACCTGCGGCTCAGCCGCTCCGCGCCGCCGACATCCTCGCAGAGCCTCGCACCCCCAGCTCCGGGCAGTCTGCAGAAGCACTCGCAGGACTCGATGACCGAGGATGGCAAACGCTGCTGGCCCGACATCTCCGACCCGGGCGACCGGGCAGGGTGGCTGGCGAGCGCCATCAGCTTCCTGCTCACCTACGGCTTCGGGTTGGCGCTCGTCAATGGATTTGCGCTCTATCAGCGTTTTCGCGATGCCCAGGTGCGCTCCCAGCTTCGCACCCTTCTCACAGATGCGCTGCTG
>CAZLYG010000485.1:0-4198 GCA_964563075.1 uncultured Steroidobacteraceae bacterium
TGGAAGGGCTCGCTGATCTCGTTGTCCTTCAGGTTCGCAATCGCGGCCTGGAATTCCGGGACATAACTATGGGGATCCGCCCAACCCAGGTCCCCACCCCGCGACTGCGAGGGGGCGTCCGCCGAGTTGACCTGGGCAAGACCGGAGAAGTCCTCGCCCTTGAGAATGCGATCGCGTAGCGCGGACAGCTTCTGCTTCACCGTCGCGTCGTCCTCGATCTCGTTGGTCTTCATGAGGATGTGGCGCACGTGGACCTCGTCCTCCATGGCCTTCGGCTGCTCGCTGCGCACGTCATTGAGCTTGATGATGTGATAGCCGGTGGGCGTTCGCAGCGGCTCACTCACCTCTCCGGGCTTCATCTTGATAATGAGGTCGGCCAGGAAGGTCGGCAGCTCGCTGCCCTTGCGCCAGCCCAGCGCGCCGCCCTCCAGAGCGGTCTGGCTGTTCGAGTTCGCGACCGCGAGCTTGGCGAAGTCCTCGCCGGACTTGGCACGCGCATAAACGTCCTGAGCCTTCTTGCTCGCCTGCTCGAGCTGCTCGGGGGTGGCGGTCTCGGGGATGGCGATCAGGATGTGGGAGACGTTGTATTCGTTGTGCTCGTTAGGGGTCTTGGCCTGCTTGTCCAGGTACTGATCGATTTCGCGCGGTGTGACGCTGATACGCTGCAGCACGTCGCGCTGGCGGAGGATGCCCAACATCAGCTCCTTACGCATGTCATCGCGGTAGGTGCTGTAGTCGATTCCCTGCTGGGCCAGCACATCCGGAAGCTGAGCGAAGCTGATGTGATTGCGCTCCGCGACCTCCTGCAGGGCCGAGTTCAGAGTCTCGTCGGGAACCTTGATGCCGTCCTTCTCGGCGCGCTGCGTCTCGATCTGCTGCACCACCAATCTTTCCAGGACCTGCTGACGCAGGATGTTCTGGGGCGGCAGCTCGAGCTTCTGCTCATGCAGTCGCTCGGTGACGGCCTGGATCTGCGCTTCGAGGTCGCTGTCGAGCACCACGCCATCGTTCACGATTGCCGCAATGCGGTCGAGCAGCACCCCCTTGGTGGCGTTCTCGCGGGTCTGGGCATGCACGGCTCCCAGGCCGGCCAGACTCAGCGCGCAGGCCACCAGGAGGGCTGTGACAATCGGCCGCATGCTCGGGGGTCCTCGATGGAAGTTCTTCATAATCCTGTATTTTTTCCCAGTCCCGGCTCCGCTGGCCGGGTATACCCGCGGATGGACTCGGTGAGGAAAGTGTCCGCCGCTGATCCGACACTGGCAAGACCCGTGAGTTCCAGCTGCAGGAAGAAGCCAGTTTCCTGCTGACCGGTCGTGCTGGTGGTTCCCGCCGGCGGCCGGGTGCTCACGAAACGGCGCAGCAGTGTACGCACTTTCCAGCAGGACGCGCTGTATTCGAACCCCGCAAACCGCTCGATGGCCTCGCTGTCCTTGAGCGAATAGACCCCGCGGGCAAAGAAATTCCAGTGCCGGCTGATTGGCCAGGCGGCCGAGATCTCCGCCTGCTCGAGCAGATCGCGCTGGAAGCGGTACGCGAGGTTGATCACCTGCTCGGGGGAGGGGCGGTACTGCAGGTCGATCTCCTCCCGCTGCCGGAGGGAGGTCGTCGGGTCCCACTGCAGACCGAAACCGGCGTTCCAGTTCTTGAAGGCGGACACCGTGAGCTGGCCGACCAGGTCCGAGTGGTCATGGCTCGGGGGCGCCTCCCCGGGCAGCAGGACCCGGGGCGTCTCGAAATAGTAGGTCTGCCCGAGTGTGGCGGACAGGAACTGCCTGCCGTCCTTGGCGTCCAGCAGCCGACTGGTGACACCTAGGCTGACCTGGTTGGCATCGCTCATGCGGTCGGCGCCGACGTAGCGGTTCGTACGGAACAGCTCCACCAGATTCAGGTCGGGCACTGCCGTGTCGAACACCGGCAGGTCATTCTGATTGCGATAGGGGACATACAGGTACAGGAGACGCGGTTCCAGCGTGAGCTGGCGTCCCCAGGCGTCGGGATCGTGCTCGAACACCAGCCCCGTGTCGAAGCTTGCGATGGGGAGCGTGCGCGAGGGGGAACTGGGCTGGCCCGGTGGAGCGTCCGAGAGCTGGTACTGGGTGCCGCGCCAGGCAATGCCGGGTCGCACGAAATACCCCGGCCCCTCCAGGTTCAGGGATGCCGAGGGCATCAGGTCCATGCGCCAGCCGGTCTCCCCGATGTTGCGCTGGAAGTTGACGACCTCCGAGTCGAATCCATAACGCAGCAGATTGCCGGGGCCGAAGCCGTAGTCGGCGCTGACCGTCAACGAGGGGACCCGCGCGTAGGGCCGGTCGGTCGGCAGCAGTGTGTCGTCGACCGTCTGGTATTGCTGCGCTTCACCATCGATCCGCCAGTGCTCGTCGCGATAGGACAGCGTGGCGCGGCGTTCGACGAAAGCGGTGCTGGTGAGCTCCGAGCTCTGCGAGAAGTCCTCGAAGTACTGGCTGTCGCTGACATTGGTCGCGTCCACCGAGAAGCGGAAGTTGTCCGGCAGGTCGGAGACGTTCGTGAACCGGATGCGGCTGCGCTGCGCGCCGTACACGTCATCGTGCGGGAGGAAGTTCCAGTTGAGCTCGCTGTGCTCGCCCGGCGTCAGCAGCCGCACTTCACCGCCGACATCCGCGCCCCGCTTGCTGTACAGGATCGGATCGAAAGTGAAGTCCGCGTTGGGCGCGATGTTCCAGTAGTAGGGAACGGCCAGCAGCACACCACTGCGCGAGGCCGTGCCGATGCTCGGGAACAGAAAGCCGCTCTTGCGCTGGTCACCGAGCGGAAACGAAAACCACGGCAGGTAGATCAGGGGGACGCCCTCGAACTGCACCTGCGCATCGTGGCCGGTGCCGATACGATTGCGGGTGTCCAGCTCGATGCGCTTCGCCTTGATCTCCCAGTCGGCCTTCGGTTTGGGGCAGGTCGTGAACTGCACCCCTTCGAGGGTGATGATGCCGGTGGGGGTGAGTTGCAACGAGTCGGCAGAGCCATGTGCCGCGCGCTGACGGAGCTCGAACGTCGCCGCTTTGAGCTTCGCTCCGCCATCCGGCGAATACTCCCCCCGATCGCCGGTGGCGTGCAGGAGCGGATCGGTGTAGTCGACCCCACCCTGTGACTGGATATCGCCGGTGTTCTTGTCGTACTGCACCTGGTCGGCGCGAATCTCCCGATCCCCTTGCTTGACGTCCACGTGCCCCCGCAACGTGGCCTTCCCGTCCACTCCCACGGTCGCATCATCCGTTTCGAGGTCGACCGGCGCATTCTTCAGGTCCCGCTGCTTTTCGCGCTGCGCCGGGACCGCCGGCGCAGCCGTTGCGTTGGGTGTCCCGCTTTGTCCGCTCGAGGCGTTGGGCGTGCTGTTCTGCGCAAGGAGAGGCACGGACGTAGGGCACGGCAGCCCGTCGGCCTGCGCGACAGAGGTGATCGTGCCGAGCGCCAGGGTGCTGATGAGTAATGAGCTGGAACGCACGGAACGCAGCATGAGGGCCGGCATTATAATGGCCTGCCGCCGCACCGCGGGCCAAAAAACCTATCGATTCCATGCACGATCAGGACGCGCGACTCGCGCTGATACATGAATGGTTGACGCGCGATCTCGGACTGCGACCCGCGAGCATCGAGCCGGCTTCCAGCGATGCCAGTTTCCGGCGCTACTTTCGTGCGAGCGTCGCCGGCAGGACGTTTGTCGTCATGGACGCGCCCCCTGGCAAGGAGGACGTCCGCCCCTACCTGAAGGTGACCCACCTGCTGGAGAGGACCGGCGTTCACGTTCCACATGTACACGAGAGCGACGTCACGCGCGGGCTGTTGCTTCTCGAGGACCTCGGAGGGACGCACTATCTGTCGAGGCTGAACGCGGGGGATGATGCTGACCGCCTGTACGGCGATGCGCTCGCCGCCCTTGCCGACATTCAGGTGCGTGGCCAGGCGGGAGCAGGCGAGCTTGCGCCCTATGACCGTGAGCGTTGATGCCCGAGTGGTTCTGCAAGCACCATCTGCAGCTGTCCCTGACCTCGGGGCAGCAGCAGACGATGGCCCATGCGTTCGAGTTTCTGATCCGCGAGGCGCTGGCGCAGCCGACTGTGTTCGTGCACCGCGACTATCACTCGCGCAATCTCATGGTGTTGGCCGATCGCAATCCGGGTGTATTGGATTTTCAGGACGCGTTGCGCGGTCCCGTCGGCTA
>CAZLYG010000486.1:0-911 GCA_964563075.1 uncultured Steroidobacteraceae bacterium
GCACGTTGTTGCGGGTGCTCGCAGGGCTCTACGAGGCCGAACGCGTCGTGCTCGAAGTCGATGAGCGGGTGATTGCCTTGCACCCGGGCGAGGTGGCGGCCCGGCTGCGTGCGTTCACGACTCTCATTCCTCAGGACGCCGAAGTCTATGAAGGCACACTGGGTGAGAATCTGGCGCTGTGTGAAAGGTTGGATGGGGCGCCGGCGCCCTCGCTCTATGCACCAGCGCTGGCAACGGCATGCGCCAACTTTGTAGATAGCCAGTCGTCGGCTCTGGAGGCCCCGATTGCCGAGCGCGCCGCGAATTGGTCGGGTGGCCAGCGCAGCCGTATAGCGCTGGCACGCGGCGTCCTTGCAGCCGGGGCCAGCCCCCTGGTACTGCTGGATGAGCCCACCGCGAACCTCGATCCCGCCACGGAGGCTCAGGTCTACGCGAATCTGTTCGCGGAGTTTGCCGGGGCGTGCCTCGTCTCATCAGTGCACCGCCTGAGTTTGCTCGCGCGTTTCGACGAAGTGCTGGTCATGCGCGAGGGCCGGCTGATAGCGCAGGGGACGGTGGATGAGCTCACGCTCGGCTGCCCGGAGTATCAGCGTCTGACGGCGGCACTGGCGCGTGCCGGCGATGCGCAGGAGGGCTCTTTCAGCCGCCCGAACGCCGCCTGACCGAGGCACACCCCTTGCGGCAGGGGGCGGTATGCACAAATCCAGCTTCTCGGCCGATGCCACAACCACGGCCGCGCTCGAACGTTCGGCCGTGCGCCTCGCGCGCCTTGCCGGGGATCAGATCTGCAGCGAGCTCGGTCGCCGCCCCGCGGTTGAATTCAAGACACCCTGGGCCGGCGCCGCGGTCAACGCCAACCCGGTCAGCGACACCGATCGCCGCATCGAGCGGCTGATTCGTGAGCAACTGAC
>CAZLYG010000486.1:921-4195 GCA_964563075.1 uncultured Steroidobacteraceae bacterium
AATACCTGCCCGACGCTAAACACTCCAACGCGCCTCTCACCTGGGTGGTCGATCCCATCGACGGCACCACCAACTTCATCAATGGAGTGCCGCTGTTTGCTGCCTCGATCGGTGTTCTGTTCCGGGGACGCCCGATCGCGGGTGCGATCTGGTGTGCCGCGACGCATACACTGCGGCCGGGCGTGTATCACGCGCGTGCCGGCGGAGCGCTCCATTTCGAGGGCGTTTCGCTGGAGCGTCGTGCGGCTGGAGCGTGGCGTGGGCTTGTCTCCGAGCCCGGTCGCGCGCCGTCGTACGCAGGACTGTGGGACACCCGCGTGTTTGGCTGCGCGACTCTGGAATTCGCACTGGTCGCCGCAGGGTTGCTGAGAGCCGCCTACATCCCGCGACCGGCCCTCTGGGACGTCGTGGCGGGACTCGTTCTGCTGAACGCGGCGCACTGCCACGCTGTGGCGCTACGCAGTCCTCGGCCGGAGACATTGTTGTATTTCTCCGAGACTGACACTGCAGCGACGCTGGCGCGTTGGAGCGAGCCGCTGTTGATCGGTGACAAAGCCGCGCTCGATCTGGCGCTCGCAGCACAAAGAAAATGCTGAAGCAGGCACGCGGAATAGAAGTTGCTTCGAGCTCTTCAGGGCCAGGCGATTCGCCGCGTTGCCTCGCAGCGCCAGAGACCAAGCATGATCGAAGCGGTAATGATGTGGAACGAGCCAAACAACAAGTCGCATTGGGACTTTGTCGAGCTCGACCCCGAATGGCACAGGTTCTCCGAGATGGCGATCCTGGCTGCGCAAGCCGTGGAAGCGGAGAGTCCGCGGTTGCCGCGCGTGCTCGGTGGCATCTCGCCGATAGACCCGAGCTTCATCCTGCGCATGCGCGATCAGGGTGTGCTGGCAGCAATGAGCGCGGTCGGGGTGCACGGCTTTCCGCTCGACTGGAATCATTGGCAGATCGGCGAGTGGCCGGCGAAGCTGGCGGAGATCAGGGCAGTGACCGATCTGCCCGTGTGGGTGTCGGAAGTCGGCGCTTCGAGCTTCGGCGCGGAGGAGGTGCAGGAGTTCGGGCTCAGGCGCACCGCGGAGCTGCTGCGGGGGCAGGTCGAGCGCTTGCACTGGTACAGCCTCTACGACCTGCCCCGCGCGTGGCCCGCGACCACGCGGCATCGCGAGGCGGAAGGCTCTTCCTACTATCGTCACTTCCATATGGGGCTGCTGCGCGAGGATGGCACCCCGAAGCCCGCCGCAGGCCTGTTCCCGACGCTGACGCCGGAATTCGGCATCTGCCAGTGGTTTCACTTCGAGGATCACCGGCTGCAGGAGGCCGTGCGCTGGTTACGCCGCCTGGGTGTCCGCTATCTGCGCACCGGTCTGAGTTGGGCCGATAGCCTGCGGCCGAACGCGCTCGACTGGTTCGATCGCCAGATGGGTGCGCTCGAGGAGTTCGCGGTGACGGTTACGTTCTGCTTTACGCCCGAGGCGCGTGGATTGCGCCCGCATCACACGAGCCCGCCGCGGGATGCGCGGGAGTTTGCGGAGTTCTGCGGGCGCATGACGCGCCGCTACGCGGCGAGCCAGGGCGCCGCGACCGGACTGAGTCAGGCAGTGGCCTGAAGGGACAGGGGAACGCGTCAATGGTCGCCGCAGCCACTCCACCGCCGCTTCTCGTCGCAGGCGGAGCGGGATTTCTCGGCTCCCATCTGTGTGAGCGGCTCTTGCGCCAGGACGCCTCTGTGCTGTGCGTCGACAATCTGCTCACCGGCGACCTCGACAACATCACGCACTTGAGCCATGACGGCCGCTTCGAGCTGCGCCGCGGGGATATCAGCGAGCCGCTGCAGATCGGCCGGGTGGGTGGCGTATTCAATCTCGCGTGTCCGGCGTCTCCCGTGCATTATCAGGCCGATCCGGTCCGCACGACGCTGACGAGCGTACGCGGAACACACCAGCTGCTGGAGGCAGCGAAGCGCTGTGGCGTGCGCATCCTCCAGGCATCGACCAGCGAAGTGTACGGTGATCCGACGGTGCATCCGCAGACCGAGGCGTATTGGGGGCACGTCAATCCAACCGGTACACGAGCGTGCTACGACGAGGGCAAGCGGTGCGCGGAAAGCCTGTGTTTCGATTACGCCCGCAAATACGGCGTCGATGTGCGGGTGGCGCGGATATTCAACACCTACGGTCCGCGCATGCAGGTCAACGATGGCCGCGTCATTTCCAACTTCATCGTGCAGGCGCTGCTGAACAAGCCCATCACCGTGTATGGCAGCGGCAGCCAGACGCGCTCCTTCTGTTACGTCGATGACCTGATCGAGGCGCTCGTGGCTTTCATGGCGGCGCCCGCCGGAGTGCCGAGCCCGATGAATCTCGGCAATCCGCAGGAATTTACGATTCTGGAGCTGGCGGAGCGGGTCATTGCGCTGACGGGCTCGCGATCGCGCTTGGTGTTCATGCCCTTGCCGAGCGATGACCCGACGCAGCGCTGCCCGGATATCGGCCGGGCCCGCGAGCATCTGCACTGGCAACCGAAAGTCGCGTTGCAGGAAGGACTACGCCGGACCATCGCGTACCTCGAGAAGGTGCTGGAGCAGCCACGGCGGCGCGTGCGCAAGCTCGCCTCCGGCGCGAGCGCGGTCGCGCCGCTTCACAAAGAGACACCGGGCCAGGTGCAGGGCCCCCTGGAGGCGTTACATGTCCGTCGCTAGCCGCATTCTCATCACCGGAGGAGCCGGGTTCATTGGCTCACACGTCGCGGATGTGTTGCTCGCACGTGGGTACCGGGTGCGTGTCCTGGATAACCTGAGCGAGCAGGTGCACGGGGGTGAGCACGCTTTCCCCGACTACCTGAGCGGCGAAGTGGAAGCGGTTCAGGGAGACATTCGCGATCGCGGCGCAGTCGAGCGCGCGCTGCACGGAGTGCAGGCAGTGTTTCACTTCGCTTCCATGGTCGGCGTCGGTCAGAGCATGTATCAGATCGAAAAGTACGTCGATGTCAATAATAGAGGAACCGCCGTTCTACTCGAGACACTGTTGGAAAATCCCGTCTCGAAGCTCGTAGTGGCTTCGAGCATGAGCGTCTACGGCGAAGGGCTCTACCGCGACAGCTCCGGGCGGCCCTGTGAGCCGCAGCCGCGCTCGCGGGAGCAGCTGAAGGCGGGCCGCTGGGAGCTCACGGATGCGCATGGCCTGGCGCTCGAGCCCGTGGCGACGCCCGAGAGCAAGACGCCGATGCCCGAATCGTTCTATGCGCTTTCCAAGTACGACCAGGAGAGGATGTG
>CAZLYG010000487.1:0-4194 GCA_964563075.1 uncultured Steroidobacteraceae bacterium
ACTGCTCACGCCGCTGCGCCTCGCTCATCAACGGCAGCTGCGAGATCGGGGTCTCAGCATCCTCTCCAACGGCCTGCAGAACACTCAAATAGCTCTGCGTGAGCCGCTCGATGGTGGACGGCTCGAACACGTCAGTCGCGTACTCGACAAACCCGTGCAGAGCGCCCTCTCGCTCGAAGGCGTGCCAGGAGATGTCATACGGCGCCCAGCCCCGCTCGTAATCCAGTGGATCGACTGTCAGCCCCGGAAGCGCAAACAAATGGCGATCTCTGACGTGATGCCAGTTGAACGCCACCTCAAACAACGCCTGTCGCGAGAGATCGCGCTGTGGCTGCAGCTCGGCAACGATCCGCTCCAGTGGGACGTCCTGATGCGCATACGCTCCCCGGACAACCTCGCGCAGCCGTCGCAACAAGGTCCGGAACGACGGATTGCCCGACAGGTCGAGCCGGATCGGCAACATGTTGACAAATGCGCCTACCATGCCGAGCGCGTCGCGGTGATTTCTGCCCGCGACGGGGCTGCCGACGACCACATCGGTTGCTCCAGCCCAGCGAGCGAGCACCACATCGAGTGCAGCCAGCAGCCCCATGAACACGGTCGCGCCTTCGGCGCGGCATAGCTGTTCTAGCGGCTGCAGCACGGCCTCCGAAAACCGATACATGTGTACGCGGCCGTGAAAGCTGCGGCGTGCAGGACGCGCTCGATCCGTGGGCAGGTCGAGCCGTGAGCAACCATCGAGGTAGCGCCTCCAGAATTGCAGCCGAGCATCCAGCACCGGACCCCGAAGGCGCTCGCGCTCCCGCGACGCATAGTCCGCGTACTGCAAGCGAAGCGGCACGAGGCCTGACGGCGTTCCTTGTGCAAACGCCCCATAAAGCGCCTGCAGTTCCGGCGGGAGAACTCGTTGCAGCGACCATCCATCACACACGGCATGGTGCGCTGTGATCAGCAGTACGTGATCCTCCGGTGAGTGGCGAATCAGAAGCGCCCGGAACAGCGGCGCATGCAAGTCGAACGGTCGATGCGTCTCCTCGTTGCAAAGCCGCTCGCACTCCCGCGCACGCTCGCGCTCCGCTCCGATATAGCCGATATCCACAACCGGAAGATCCAGCTGCGCGGCCGCGAACACGGCCTGTTTGCCGTACGGATCGTCACCCGCGAAGCCGGTTCTCAGGATCTCGTGCCGCCGCACGATCTCGCTGAGCGCCTGCTGCAGCGCCGCGGCGTTCAGCAATCCATGGATACTCAGCGCGACCGAAAGATTGTAGGCGCCGCCCGACGGGCTGAGCTGCTCCAGCAGCCACAGCCGTTCCTGCTGAAATGACAGTGGCGCGCGGCGTATCTCCCGCAGAAGCACTGCCGACCCGGCGCTCGTTGCCTGGTACATATACCCGTCCCTGCCGAAGGCACGCTGTAAGGGCGCCTCACTGCACGACGCGCCCGGAGCCGGCTCACTGCGATTTGGCTGCCAACGCCTGGCGTACGCTCAGAGGCGTGATGTCCCGCCACTCCCGCTCCACGTAGTCGAGACACTCCTGTTTCGTGCCGGACACGCCAACAGTGTGCCACCCTGCGGGAACCGGTTTCTGGCTAGGCCACAGCGAGTGCTGTTCCTCGTCATTGACGAGAACGGTCCACGTCCTGATGCGATCTTCTTCGTCCATATCGAGCTCCTTGCGAACGTGACTCAAAAGGCCGGCGCCCGGTTCAACGAGGTGCCGGACAGAAAACCTGCGATGGCCATCAGCAACCCCTCCGGGTTGTCGAACATCACCGTGTGGCCGGCCATCGGCACCGTGTGCAGGCGGCAGTTCGGCAGCTCATCTGCCATGCGGCGGGCGCCGGTGCGGGTGAGCACTGCTGATCCGGCGCCGCGAACCACGAGCATCGGGCCGACGAACGCTGTGAGCTTTTCCCACAACAACATATCCTCGGGCGCGCGCTCGGCGGCGAGCAGCTGCCGGTCGCACTTGAGCTCGTACCCCCCCGAGGGGAGGGGTCGCAGCGCACGCCCCGCAATGGCTTGCAGCAGGCGCGGATCCGAAAGCGGATGTCGCTGCTGCAGCTGCGCCGCGAATGAATCGGGACTTTCGTGGAACCAGGGCTGCGCCAGGAACTGCTCGTGAATGTGGCGCAGCGCGCTCGGATTCAGCCAGGGGCCACCATCCACCAGAGCAAGCCGGCATACCTGGTCGCGGGCCAGGGACGCAACGTGAATGGCAACGGTGGCGCCCAGAGAGTGGCCGATCAAAATCACCCGGCGTCCGCCGATGAGCGCCCGCATCGTCTTGAAGACGTCCTCGGCATACGTCTCTGGCTGGTAACGCCCTTCGGGATCGTGAGGCGAGTCACCGTGACCACGCAGCTCCACCGCAACCACCGTCATCTGCGATGCGAGAACTGGAGCGATGTGGTTCCACACGAAGGCGCCATCGCCTAACCCATGCAGCATCACGACGGTCGGCGTCCCGACTCCCCACGTCACTGTATTGAGTCTGAGCGACATGCGTGACTCTCAACCAGCCCGGGGAACGGCACCGGGCCGCTCGATCGCGGCAACGAGCTCCCCGATCTGCCGCAGTACCCCGAGAGTTGTTTCCGCCAGCTTGCGCACGTCGTCAGACGAATGGAATCGGGCGTCGTAGGGACAATTCAGGGTCAGTCGACCGGTTTCGATCGAGCCCAGCACGCTGAGCATGCCGGGCCGGCGCGCTTCGAGGGTCTGTCCGTCCCGCGCGGAGGTACTGATCAGTATGAGAGGGCCGGCTTGCTCCCCCATTCCCTCGTCCCCGGTGTAGTTCAGACCTACAGCCGGTTCGGGTAGCCCGCGCAGCGGATCCCCAGGGACCAGGTATCGAGCCACTCCATACCCGACACCGTCATGGGGGACCGCGCGCAGCTGCTGTTTGGTCAGCTCTACGGCCTGGAACAGATCGGCCGCCGGCGTCGTGTCCAGGACCACGGGCACCTCGCAGGAGAACCAGCCCATCGTGCGCGAAACGTCCATGTTACCCACGCCTGAGGCGCGACCGTGCCGTATCAGCTCGATCAGCAGTGGCCGAGAGCCATGGATACTCGAATCCGCTACCGACATTGCCGTCAGGAGCAGCTCGTTGACCTCGGCACGCAGTGCGCGCGTCGCCTTCTCCACCAGCGCACTCGTCTCGGTCTCATTCAGCGACACGCTGACGCACTCGTGCGCTATTTCGTTGCGTGCGGGATAACGCGAAGCATCGGGATTCGCAGCAGTGGCCACGGCCGCAGTTGCCGACGCATCCGGCAGGGCACACTGGCTCAGGACCGTACGCCAGTATTCTGCTTCACGTCGAGCTGCATCGGATGTCGCAAATTCCTGCAGGCCGTGTGCCCAATCCATGAACGTCGCGGAGCGTCGGAGCTCTACGGGCTCGCTGCCCTTGAGCAGGCTCGAGTATGTTGTCCACAGATCCTCGAAAAGAATGCCGAGGGAGATGACATCCATCGCGACGTGGTGCAGCGCCAGGAGAAGCCGCTGCGGCTCTCCCTGGCCCAGCTCACATAGCGCCGCACGCACCAGGCGCGGACGGGCCAGATCGATGTCGTCCATCAGAACCTGCCGCGTCTCCTTCAGGACGGACTGCACGTTCTCAGGCGCCACGGCGGAGAGATCCCGAGACTCGACGATCGGCGTCTGCGCCAGCTCATCCGCGCTGATGACGAATTGTCGCCAGCCCTGGTCGCCGTCGCAGAGCCTCAGGCGCAGCGCATCGTGACTGGCGACCAGGTGGCGAAATGCCCGGTCGAGCAACTCCGCGTTCAGCCGCTCGCGGCACACGAAAGTGGCTCCGCTGACATACCGCGGCAAGCGACCGGGCCAGGCGCGTAGCACGCTCCGCACGATGGGCGTCAGAGGCAGCTCGCCGGATTTCTGGTCCGGCAACCTCCTGTCCACGAAAGTTGCGACAGTTGCGAGCTCTGCCACGGTCGGATGCTCGAATACCTGACTGAGGGTGATCTGTAATGATGCCTGCGCAGCGTGGTTCACGAGCTGGATGGCCTTGAGTGAGAAGCCACCGACTTCGAAGAAGTTGTCGCGTCGGCTGACCCGTGGCAGGCCCAGCACTTCGCTCCAGATCCGAGCGAGCGCCACTTCCACGTCCCCCTGCGGGGCCTCATACTCCTTCGCACCCAAGGCACTCTCATCCGGCTGCG
>CAZLYG010000488.1:0-4186 GCA_964563075.1 uncultured Steroidobacteraceae bacterium
TGGACACGCCGTTGGCGATCAGGAAGAACGCGTAGCACAGCCACGATCCGAGCGAGAACCCGTGGGTCCATCCATACCAGGGCACCAGCACCAGGGCCGCCAGCATCGTGAGGGAAAACAGCAGGGTAGTGGTCCACAGCCGCGGGGCGAACTCCCCCTGGGGCGTGGTCGGCTCGGAAACTGTGCTCTGGGTCATGAAGTGCCTGTACGGGTACTGCAGCGCGCGTAACGTAGCACGTCTGCTGCCGTTTTGCGGGCCGAACGTCGCGGTTTCGGGGCATGCGCGCAACGGTTCGGAAGCACGCTATATATAAGAGTTGGGGCGATACATGAAATTACCAGGCAAGACCGTCGTGATCACGGGCGCGGGTCGGGGTATCGGCCGGGCGCTGGCGCTGCGCCTCGGGCGTGACGGCGGTCACATTGCGCTGCTCGACCTCAATGCCGAGGACTTGCGAACCACTCGGCAGACGCTGGAGGGGGAGGGCATCGTCGCCCGCGACTACACCGTGGACGTGGCGAATGAGGCAGCCGTTGTCGCCGCCATGGACGCCGTCGCCCGGGATTTCGGCAGGCTCGATGTCCTGGTGAACAACGCCGGCATCATCCGCGATGCGCTCCTCGTCAAGGCCAAGGACGGCGCGATTACCGGGAAAATGTCGCTTGCTCAGTGGCAGGCCGTGCTCGACGTCAACCTGACGGGCGTATTTCTGTGTGGACGCGAGGCTGCCGAAAGAATGATCAAGCTCGGCAATGGTGGCGTCATCATCAACATCTCGAGCGTCTCCCGGCATGGCAACGCAGGGCAGTCCAATTACAGCGCGGCGAAGGCCGGTGTTGCAGCCCTCGCTGTCGTATGGGCAAAGGAGCTTGCGCGACATGGCATTCGTGCGGCGGCGATCGCTCCCGGCGGCGTACGCACGGAGATCCTCTCGACGATGAAGCCCGAGATGCTCGAGAAGCTGATCGCGCCTGTGCCGCTGAAGCGGCTCGCCGAGCCCGCGGAGATCGCAGACGCGGCGGCGTTCGTCATCGAGAACGAGTTCTTCACCGGCCGCTGTCTGGATATCGACGGCGGTGGCGGGCTGTGACCGCCCTCAGACGGTCATAACTCTTCGTGGTGCTCGTATCCGACAGCACCCGTCTGCTCGCACGAAACCTCGACGCGCTCGCTGCGCGCCGCGGTGTACGCCATCGACAGCAACTGGTCCGCCGGAACATCGGCAGATTTGTCGAACCGCAGCAGCCGGCCATCGGGCATCGTCAGATACACCGCTACGATCAGATTGCACTGTGTCACCACGACGGCGGTCAACGGATGACCCGGCGTCGCCGGCGCGTTCTTCTCGACAGGCACTTCGGTCGTATGTGCGACCGGCAGTACGGGTGCCGTGCCCGCTGCTGCAACGCCGGCGGGCGCGCCTGTCGCAAGCGCGTTGCCGGTGTTAGAAGCGGCGGGCGTGCTCGTGTTAGGCACGGTGGCGCAGCCGACTGTAAGTGACAGTGCGAGCAGCGCGGCTGCGGAGGTTGGACGGTACATCGAGACAATCCTCAGGTTGCTACGAGTGAGGACTCACAAGCAAAACGAATGCCAGAATCCGCCCTGACGCCCTTTTGACCCCGCCACGGCGAACTGCGTGTGTTGGTTTGCGAGCGGGCGCACAGTGCGCGCATCGCGAGGCGCGGCTGGGGCGCGGCGGTGCCAGAGGCCCGACCGCGCTGTCAGGCGATCCGCCATCGCTGGTGGGCGGTTCCGCAGTCGGCAGCGGGCAGGTCCGGTGTTCAGCTTGCGGAACACCCAGTCATCGCGGTGGAACACCAGCGAAGCGCCTTTGGGGTGCTGGAAATCCGTCGCCCGCGGGTACTGGCGGCCGCCGCGCCCGCGTCCGAGGCGTACCGATTTGGAACACCCGGGAGCGAGCTGCACCATGCAAGGGCACCCTGAGTCGCGTACCCGGTCCAAGGGCGTAGGCCCTTCAGCCATCGGAACTGTTCATGCGACCCAAGATGATCTGCCTGGCGGCGCGGGCCCTCCGCGCCGGCTGTCTTGCAGCTGCCCTCGCCTCGCTGTGCGTGCCCGTGACAACCTGGGCTGCCCGCGTCTATGTGTCCAACGAGGATGGCGAGTCCGTCACCGTTCTGGATGCCGGCACCGGTAACACGCTCGCGACCATCCCTGTTGGTAAACGGCCGCGAGGAATCAAGTTGAGCCACGACGGCGCGCGGCTGTACGTCGCCGTCAGCGGCCTGCCCAAGTGCCCACCGTCCGTGCCGGACGCACAGTGTGCCAAGCTCAAACACGATCTCCAGGCGGACGGGATTGCGGTGATCGACACGCATTCCCTCGAGCTCACGAAGCTGCTCAAGGCCGGTTCGGATCCCGAGCAGTTCGACCTCGGCAAGGACGGCAAGCGACTGTTCATCGCGAACGAGGACGCCTCGACACTGTCGGTGCTGAATGTCGCGACCGGAGCGTTGGAGGCCACCGTTCCCGTGGGACACGAGCCGGAGGGTGTGCGCGTGTCGCCCGATGGGCGCTGGGTGGTCGTCACCAACGAGACGGGTAACTCGGTCACCGTCGTGAACGCGAAGTCCTTCGCCGTGCGCGATACCTTGCCCGTGGGCCAGCGCCCGCGCGACATTGCCTTTAAACCTGACAGCGCAACTATCTATATTTCCGCGGAATTGGAGTCAGCGGTATATCGTGCACAGCTGTCCAGGGCCGCCCACTCCGAGCGCTTGCTGCAGCTGCGCAAGGAGGATCGTCCCATGGGGCTGGCGCTCGATGCGGCGCGGCAGCGCCTGTATGTCAGCACCGGGCGCGGTGGCACGGTTGCCGTCATCGCGCTGCGCCGGCCGCAGGTGTTGAAAGAGATCAAGGTGGGCAAGCGTCCCTGGGGTATCGCGCTGTCGAGCGACGGCCGCCGCCTCTACACGGCCAACGTGCCCTCGAACGAAGTTTCCATCAACGACACGCACAGCATGACCGTCATCAATACCGTTCCCGTCGGCGCTTCGCCGTGGGGGCTCGCCATCGGGCGCTGAGCCTAAACCAAGCCCATGCGACGCCAAGCGATTGAACCAACTGACACAGCCTAACGCGGCTGCACGGGCTGCCTGAGCCCGCAGGCGCGATACGCGTCTGCTTCCAGGGACTTGTAGTGCTTGCTGTCGTCCTTGGCCTCCTTGGGATCGCGGAAGATGCCGCCGCCCTCGCCGGGGAGAGTCGCATAGTGGGCGAACGTGGACTCCTCCACGAACTCGTCGTAGGTCAGGTGTTCCGCGATCTTGTCGATGACGCACGAGCACTTGTAGACATCGGCCATGGTGCCACCGGCGCGCGCCGCACAATCCTGAACGTACTGCACGCGCGCATAGGTGGGATAGTCGTTGCGGGTGGGCCCGTCGGCCCCGGCGGATCCCGAGGTCAAACATGCCGCCGCCGTGATTGCCAGGGCCCCTGTCCAGCTTGTCGATCGCAAGGCCATTTGGATCCCGTCTCCCGTTGCCGGCGAGAAGGTCATCCTACGCCGGTACAAGGTGTTCCACTAATGTTGCGCAGCGTGATGCTTGCAGAGTTTGGTGTTGCAGGTCAAAGACCGCAGGTGTATTGATACGCCCCGAATGCCGAGCGTGCCGGACATGCGCTCAGGTTCGCATGTCTGCCACGGAGGGTACTCCTGCTGTCTACTCGTCTTCGATGAAGAGCAGGGAGGCGATCGTATTTCCGGAAGAACAATTATGTGGAGGAGATATGAGTTACGAGTACGTAAACGTTCTGAAGAGGATGGGTGTCATCGCTGTCGCCGCGGCCGTCTCTGGCGTCGCGCTGGCTGATGCCGACCTCGATCAGAAGATCGCCGACCCCGCCAACTGGGCGGCCCAGGCCGGCGATTATTCCAATCATCGCTACAGTACGCTTAAGCAGATCAACGCCAACAACGTCGGCAAGCTGCAGGTCGCGTGGACGCTGTCCACCGGCGTTCTGCGTGGCCACGAGGGCTCGCCGCTCGTCATCGGCGACACGATGTACATCCACACGCCGTTCCCCAACAACGTGTATGCGGTCAATCTGAAGGATCAGACGTTCCGCTGGAAGTACGAGCCGAAGCAGGACGCGGACGTGGTCCCGGTGATGTGCTGCGACACCGTCAACCGCGGGCTGGCGTATGGTGACGGCAAGATC
>CAZLYG010000489.1:0-4174 GCA_964563075.1 uncultured Steroidobacteraceae bacterium
AGCGCGCGCGTGCCGAGCGTGGCTTTTCCCGGAGAGCTGCTCGCTGATGCCATTCCGCCCGAGGTCATCACGACACTTGCAGTCATCGAGCAGACTGATGATGGCGATTACGTGGAGAACCAGACGCTCGCCTTCGAAGAGGTATTGAACCAGTATGGGCTCAAGCAGGAGGAGGCGTATCGGTACAGCGTCTCGAGGGCCAATGCGCTGGGGCCCATGCAATTCACCAACCGCAGGGGTCACGGCACCTATTCCTTCGTGGTCAGGAGTTGCCCCAGCGCAAAGCTGGACCCCGTCTTTGAAAGGGGCGCGACCAATCTGCTGAATGCCATGAAAGCGGCGGCCTGCCTGCTGGATCTCGACCTGGCGGTCATGCCAGCCGACATTCGCCGCGCGTACCGTGCCAATCCGGACGTGCTCGGCATTTTCCCCGTCGCCGCGTACAACGGCGGGCCCCGCAACGTTGCGAAGCTCTACCGCGTACTGACTCGAATGAAGGTCAAGCTCGACGAATTGAGCCGCCCTGCAGCGCAGCTCGACGGGGCCACGGTGACCTGTCCGTGTGTCTGGAAAGCGGACGGAGGCGACGTGCGCGCGATGGCGATCCCGAGATACAACAATGAGAACCGCTGGTACATCCAGAAGTACCAGAGCATCGTGAGCCTGTTCGCCAACGGCAGCTAGCGGACGACCCATACCGGAGTCGTGCTGAGAGGGTTCGACCGTCCGGGACCGCGTTTCAATAAGAGACGTGGAACCGATGGCGGGGATGATCGTCATCAGCGGCTACGTCATCACGATGCCGCTGAGCGGGCTGCATGTATGTCACGAGCGGCACATTGCGCGCTGTCATCGAGCGCCTGAGCTCCGCCGCCTCCCGGCGGCCGCGGCGCCGCCCGTACCGGTACTCGACACGCAGGCGGAGTGATCGCAGCAGGGATGCGACGAAACTTGTGCGGTTCTGGCGCGTTCGACTTTGGTGCGCACAGTCGAGTGAGTGCGCACAGGACACGCGGTGTTTTCCAGCCGACAGTTGATGCCAGATCACGATGCTGCCGCGACGCTGAAGCACGCGCTCCTCAGGACTATGGGAGCGCTGGGCGGGGCCTTGCGAAAAACGCCGCTCGTGCGCTGGCGTTGGCTGGGCAGAGTGTACGACCGCCTTGCGGTGAGAGTGGGCGGAACCGACTCGGTCAGAGTGGGCCAGTTTCGGGTATTCATCGACCCCCGCGACCAGGTCATCGCGAAGAAACTCCTTCTGTATGGCGCTTTCGAGCAGCGGGAAATCGAGCTGCTCTGCTCCTTTATAAGGCCGGGCGACTGTGTGCTCGACGTCGGTGCGAACATTGGGCTCTACTCCCTGGCGCTGTCGCGAGCAGTAGGGCCGCGGGGGCGTGTGATCGCAGTCGAGCCCGATCCGGACAACCGGACCCTTTTGCGCCGCAACCTGCTTTGTAATAAGTGTGAAAACGTAATCGTGGTACAGGAGGCCTTGGGAGACGCAGAGAAGACCGTCCACCTGTATGGGTCGCGTGACAATTGCGGCGGGCTGAGTACGGCGGATATTCTGGGCGTCGGAGCAGAAGGCGCCATCTCAGTACCCATGCGTCGTGGCGAGAGCGTCCTCCGGGAGATCGGCGCGACACCCAGGGTCGCCAAGATCGATGTCGAGGGCGCAGAGCCGTTGGTGCTTTCCGGACTGGGCGATTGCCTGCCGGAGGTACTGATGTTCGAGTTTGTGCCATGGCAGCTGCGTGCGGCAGGCCACGATCCTACCCTGTTTTTACACCACCTCACCTCGCTGGGCTACCGTCTTGCCGTCGTTGATCCGGAGTCCGGGCGGCACCCGATCATGAGCGAAGAGGAAATTCACGCTTGCATCGCCGCCGCACGCACCGATAGGAACATATTGGCGCTGCGCTAGGTTCTCGCGAAGGGCGGTCCACGCGTGCTTCCCTGACAATGTAGTAGGCGGGGAATGCCGCTGCCACTTGCGGCCAGATGTGTAGGGCGGGTCGGCTGTTCAGCATGGAACAGGAATATCTCTTGCTGCACCGTATACGCTCCGGCGGCTACTGAACATCAACCGCCCGCCACCGGGCGCTCATTCGTGACACGCGCCGCACACCAGCCTGTACGCTCGTCCAGAAAATCCTCCGCACCGCGGTCGGCCCACCATGTAAGGTGCAGCAGGCGGCACGATCCCAGGACCGTTTGGGCGTGCGCATGGCTCCTTGCGCTGGCGACTCTCCTCAGCGTTCTCTATCACCCCGCGCGGGCTGCTCCTGCGATTCTGCAGCGCGGTTACGATGCGGGTGTCTCCGGCGCGAATCTCGCCGAAACAGCGCTCACCACCTCCAATGTCGCTCCGAGCGCCTTCGGTATGGTGTTCAAGCTGCCTGTCGATGACGCCATCTTTGCCCAGCCGCTCTACGTCCCCAATGTCGCGATTCCCAACCAAGGGACTCACAACGTCGTGTATGTTGCGACGATGAGCGACACGCTTTACGCGTTTGACGCGGATTCCGCAGGCGCGCCGCTCTGGGTAGTGAATCTCGCGACGGCGGTTGGGGCCACGCCTGTTCCGGCAGCTCAGTTCTCGCTCAGTGGCGACCGCAGCATTTCCGGCAATATCGGCATTCTGAGCACCCCTGTGATCGACGCGTCCACGCACGTCATGTACGTGGTCGCTTGCACGCTCGAGAACGGTACGATGGCGTATCGACTGCACGCAGTCGATATCACCACTGGCGCCGAACCGTACGGGCCTGGCGTGCTGATCACCGGCACTTACGGAGGCTCCAGCTTCAACGCGCGCTACCTCACCCAGCGCCTCTCCCTCGTACTCTCAGGGAGCCAGGTTGTGTTCGGGTTCGGCGCACTGGAGGCGGAAGGCCCCGGAATGTACGTGGGTTGGATGATGGCGTACGACAAGCGTACATTGCAGCAGAGCGGTGTATTCGCCACGCAGACCACCGGTCCGGGTGGCGGTGGGTTGTGGCAATCTGGCCGCCCCCCTGTGGTCGACAGCTCCGGCTATGTCTACGTGTTCACCGGAAATGGATACCAGGGCGGCTATGACGGCATCAACAATTTCAGTGAAAGCGCACTGAAGCTCGATCCCGCGAATGGCCTGCACCTCCTCGACTGGTTCACGCCCGCCAACTGGAGCGACCTGGATGCCACGGACTCCGACCTGACCTCTTCGGGCCCGTTGCTGATCCCTGGCACGAGCCTTCTGGCCGGCGGCGGCAAGGCCGGGGTTCTCTATCTGCTCAATTCCGCCAACCTCGGTGAGTTCAATCCTGCCGAAACCCAGGTTGTCCAGGAGGAGCTGATCTCCGTATCCGACATCCGTGGCGGACCGGTTTATTGGCAGCGCTCGGCCGCGAACGGTGGACCTCTGCTTTACAACTGGGGATGGTCTGATGCGGTGAAGGCGTTCTCTTTTGATGGAACGAAGTTCTCGACCTTTCCCGTTTCTCAGGGAAGCGGCGCTCAGATCTATCCCGGCGGCATTCTCGCGCTGTCCGCCAATGGCGATCAACCGGGCTCGGGGGTGCTCTGGGCCACGGTCGCGGCAAGCGGAGACGCCATGAACACTCCGCCGACCCCGGGAGAGCTGCGGGCGTTCGATGCCGCGAACCTTTCTCATGAACTGTGGAACTCGTCGATGAACGCAACGCGCGACGGTTTCGGAAACTTCGCGAAGTTCGTTCCGCCAGTGGTCGCACAAGGCAGGGTATACGTGGCGACCTGGTCCAATCAGGTCGCGGTCTACGGACTCTTATCGACATTCTCGGTATCCCCGGCGTCCCTGGCCTTCGGTAACCAGACGACGAATCAGGCAAGTGCGCCGAGCTCGATCACAGTCACCAACACCGGAACGCTGCCGCTCTCGATCACGGGAATCACTCTCTCAACAGCAGGCTCGCAACCCTACAACCAGACCAATAGCTGTGGAACGTCTCTCGCCGTAGGGGCGAAGTGCACGGTGAATGTGGTGTTCGATCCTGCATCCGTGGGCATATCGAGCGCCGTGCTGAGCATCAGCACCAGTGCGGGCGTGGGTACGCAGACCGTCGCGTTGAGCGGAACGGGCACCGCGCCGAGCAGTTCGTCGCCACCGCCCCCGCAGCCGCCTCCCTCGCAGCCGCCGCCGTCACAGTCGTCG
>CAZLYG010000490.1:0-4169 GCA_964563075.1 uncultured Steroidobacteraceae bacterium
TTCGGATCGCCTCGACGATCCCGGCGTCGGACTGCGCAACAACGGGCGCCGCGTTCTGACATACGCCGACCTGCACACCGTGGGCGGCCCGCTGGACGCGCGCGCGCCCGGTCGTCAGATAGTGTTGCATCTGACCGGCAACATGACGCGCTTCATCTGGTCTTTCGACGACCTGAAATTCTCCGAAAGTCAGCCTCTGCAATTTCAATACGGCGAGCGGCTGACGCTCCTCCTGGTCAACGACAGCATGATGCTGCACCCCATCCATCTGCATGGCATGTGGGGAGAGGTGTACGCGGCCGACGGCCGCTTCCAGATGCGCAAGCATACGATCACCGTCCAGCCTGGGCAGCGGCTTGCTTACCGCATTACCGCCAACGCGCCCGGCAGGTGGGCCTTTCACTGCCACCTGCTGTATCACATGGAAGCGGGTATGTTCCGTGAGGTCATTGTCGCGCCGGAGAAGGGTTCGTGATGCGGCGCGCGCCCTGGATGGCCCTGGCGCTGCTGAGCGCAGCGGCGGGTGCTCAGACGCTGCCCGACTCACCGCCCCTGCCGCCGCCGGATCCGCAACCGATGGGGTCCCTGTCGAGCGAGGATATGCGGCGGCTGATGCAGATGGACGATTCACATCACTTCGCCACACTCATGTTCGATCAGCTCGAATGGCGCGCTGCCCATGGGCATGAAGACGGCGCCTGGGATGCACAGGGCTGGTACGGCGGAGATGTCGACAAAGCGTGGCTCAAGACTGAGGGTGTCCATTCCGGGGGAAGGACGGACGCTAGCGTGGAGCTTCTCTGGGACCACGTCGTTTCTCCGTGGTGGAACGGTCAAATCGGTGCCAGGAGCGATGTCGGCACGGGGCCGTCCCGCTCCTGGCTGGCTCTGGGGCTGCAGGGCATCGCTCCGTATCTGTTCGACACCGAAGCGACGCTGTATGTCGGGGAGAGCGGCAGGACGGCTGCGCGTGTCAAAATGGAGTACGACCTCTATCTGACGCAGCGCCTGGTCCTGCAGCCGAAGGCGGAAGTGAATGCCTATGGCAAAAGCGACCCGGCGCGCGCGGTCGGCTCGGGGCTGTCGGATCTGGAGCTGGGAGCGCGACTGCGCTATGAGTTTCGCCGCGAGCTGGCGCCATACATCGGCGTCGACTGGTCACGCCTGTTCGGGGCGACGGCCGATCTGGCACGCGCTGACGGGCGCGATGCTCATGATCTGCAGTTCGCGCTGGGCGTGAGATTCTGGTTTTGATGCAGTGGACGATCCATCAGGAGATGAGCAGATGAGAGTTTCAGCATGGTCAGTCCCGGTGATGCTGGCTGTCGCCTCGGTAGCGTCGGCGCATGCGCACCTCAAGCAATCGACCCCCGCGCAGGGCGCGGTGGTCAGCACGGCGCCCACACAGATCGTGCTGACATTCAGCGAGGCCGCGCTGGTGACATCACTGTCGATTCAGCACGATGCGAACCAACCGGAAAAGCTGGGTCCGCTACC
Organism: uncultured Steroidobacteraceae bacterium; assembly: GCA_964563075.1. GTDB lineage: Bacteria > Pseudomonadota > Gammaproteobacteria > Steroidobacterales > Steroidobacteraceae > 13-2-20CM-66-19. The sequence continues at coordinate 1,498 of CAZLYG010000490.1, forward strand.
GAAGCAGCCCGAGACGACCGTTACGGTCCCCACGCCTGGTTTGACACCCGGTAAGTACGTCGTGACCTGGAGAGCTGTGAGCGACGACAGGCACATCACCTCGGGCCAGGTGCGCTTCACCGTGTCGTGATGGAGCAGGTCGCGGCGGACACGATTTGATCTCGGCGCCCGACATCGTCTCGGTCATTCTTCGGGCGATCGGGCTCGCGGCGCTGTTCCAGGCGGCGGGTGCCGCCCTGTTTGTCGTGCTGTTCGGTTCGGGTCTGCACGATTCGATCCAAGGCATCCGGCGCATCGGCGGCGTCGCGGCAGTTGTGGCGATTGTCTGCCTGTGCGCCCACTACGCCTTGGAGGCAGCGAGGATGTCGGGTGATTTTGCGGGCACACTCGATCCCTCGCTGCAAGGCTTGGTCTTTAAGTCCCCGACCAGCGAGGCGCTGGCGCTGCGGCTCGTCGGTCTGGGTCTCATCATCGTATCGCTGCGCATGCGGGGTAAGCGCCGGCATGCCATCGGTGCGGTTGGTCCGCTGCTCGCCGCTATTGCGTTCACGCTCACGGGACATACCTCCATCAGTGCGAATCGCGCGATCCTCGCCCCTGCGCTCCTGGCGCATGTCTTGGTAGGCATGTTCTGGTTCGGATCGCTCGTGCCGCTGTGGCTGGCCAGCGCTCGCGAGCCCCAGACCGAGGCGGGGCGGGTCATCGAGGCTTTCTCACGCACCGCTGTGTGGGTCGTTCCGCTGCTGCTGGTGGCGGGAATCCTCATGACGATCCTCCTCGTGCCGGGTTGGGCGACCTTTGCCCAGCCCTACGGAGAGCTGCTCATCGCCAAGCTGATTTTGTTCGCGGCCTTGATGATGCTGGCGGCGGCCAACAAGCGCCGCTTTGGACCCGGGATCGTGCAGGGCGTGCCTTCTGCAGCGCCGCGCTTTCGCGCCGCCGTCGCGACGGAAGCGGTGTTGATATGCGTAGTGCTGGCCGTGACTGCCTGCCTGACGACATTTTTCTCACCGGAATGACGGCGTCATCTTTCAGCCGGGGTTGGGCGCTCGCTGACGGGGCGCATGATTGCGTTGCGCACATCGGACAACGGAGCATCGTCACGCAGGTGCACCGAGTGACCGTCCGGCGCGATACCCAGCTGATTCCAGAGAGCCGCGAGGTCCGGCGCCCGCGGCGCATCCTTCATCTGCCGATATAGATCCTCGAGGACCGGCACCCCCACGGCCTTGTCCCCCGTGGCAAAGACCTTCTCTACCGGCCAGTCAGCGACCAGACCGCCACTTTCGCGATTCACGGCACGCAACGCATCCTGCAGTCCATAACGGTTGTGGGTACGGCGATGGATCTCGACATCCGCCTCCAGGCAGAACAGAGCGCCGCCCCAGTAGGTTCGGCCCCACGTGTGAGTGTTATCCAGGCCACGATCCCCCGACCTGGGCAACCCTTGTGGCATCGAGTGAACCTGCTCGGTCCACACGTCCTCGATGGTGCGATTGCCGGCCTGTGCGCGCGCAATGCCTTCCGCGTAGACCGAAATGCCCTCGGACAGCCAGGAGTGCTCCTCGCCCACATCAGGCAGAGCGAGATGGATCATCTCGTGAACCAGCACCCAGTCATCGACGAGCTGTGCCGGGGTCACTTCGCGGCCGACGCGCACTCGAATGAAGCCGCCCGGACGTCCCCGCGCGTGGCCGAAGGTCGTGCCTCCCTGTACGCCGTCTCCGGCTGCTGGCTGTATGAGTATGCGCAGCTCCTGGACAGGGAACCGACCGTAATAACGAGTGACGATATCGCCAGAGCGACGAATCCACTCGAGCAGGGGAGCGGCGCCGCTGGCGAACTGCGAGTCGGGAAGGATCACCTCCACGGGCACGTTGTCTACTGTCAGCTCGCGCGGCGCCGGATCCGCGTGCGGGCGCGCGAGCTGGTTCTCCACTGCAGTGTGCCGGGGCTGGCTCTCCACTGCACGGTGCTCCAGTTGAGAGCTCACTGACCGCTCGTCAGCCGCACAGGCGCACGCAACAAGAACCACGAGCCACCAGCGACAGAGCTTCAGCGACCAGCGAAAGAGCTTCATGCGCCCGATCTTATACGCGCCGCCCGAAGGGCAGATGCGTTCCCACCGAGGCATGGAGGATTCCAGCGCCACGCTCCAGCAGGAACGCGCGGAAGGCCCCGGCGATGGGCGAGAGCCGCTTCTCCCGGAGGTGAATCACATACCAGTCGCGCATGATCGGCAGGCCGGCGACGTCGAGGATGGCGAGCTTGCCGGCGGCAAGCTCCAGGCCGATGGTGTGGGCGGAAAGGAAGCTGATGCCCATGCCGGCCATCACCGCCTGCTTGATCGTCTCGTTGCTGCTCACTTCCATCGACACCCGGAACGGGATGCGGCGCTCCCGGAACACGTGCTCCATCGAGGCGCGTGTGCCGGAGCCTTCTTCGCGGATCAGAAACTGCTCGCCCGCCAGTTGCCGCAGCGGAATCCGCCGCTTGCCGGCCAGGGGGTGCGAGGGCGAGGCGATGATCACGAGCGGATGCCTGGCGAATGCCTCCGCAATCGTATCCAGCTCCCGCGGCGGCCGCCCCATGATGACGAGGTCGATCTCGTTGCCGGCGAGGTGCTTGATCACCTCTTCGCGATTGCCGACGGCGAATTTGATGGTGACCTC
>CAZLYG010000491.1:0-4151 GCA_964563075.1 uncultured Steroidobacteraceae bacterium
TCGACCAGTCGCTGTTCGAGCTGTACGAGACCGGCTTCATTTCCTACGAGGACGCGCTGCGCAACGCCGACTCCAAGAACGAGCTGCGCTTGCGCATCAAGCTGGAGAGCAAGCGCGAGAGCAAGAACATCGACGATGCGGGAGCGTTGCGTATCGTGGAAGAGGAAGGGCAGGGCCGGTCACTCTAGTGCCGGTCGCTGAAATGGCATCGATGTGGCCGAAGCGAAGCCGGGCGCGGCGAAAGCGCAGCTGCCTGTGAACGATAGCGACCCGAAGCTCAGCGCCACGGGTACGCAGGCAGTGCTTGGCGGTGGCGCCGAGCCCTATTCGAGCTCCGGGGGCGGGCACCCGACCCTCAACACCAAGCCGCTCTTCAAGCTGATGGTGGAGAAGAAGGCCTCCGACCTGTTCTTCACTTCCAACGCGCCGATCAAAATCAAGATCGAGGGCCAGATCCTGCCGGTGAACAAGCAGGTGCTGACTCCCGAGACCGTGCGCCAGACGGCATTCGCCCTGATGTCGGCTGAGCAGCGTGAGTACTTCGTCCGCGAGTTCGAGCTCGATTTCGCGATCTCCGAGCCCGGGCTCGGCCGCTTTCGGGTCAACGTTTTCATGCAGCGCGGTTACCCCGCCATGGTGCTACGGTACATCACGGCGGACATGCCCAAGCTGGAAAACCTCGGGCTGCCGACTGTGGTCACCGACCTGGTTCTCCACAAGCGCGGTCTCATCCTGATGGTGGGCTCGACCGGCTCCGGCAAGTCGACCACGCTTGCGGCGATGATCAACTACCGTAACGAGACCTCCTCCGACCATATCGTCACCATCGAGGACCCGATCGAGTTCCTGCACACGAACAAGCGCTCGATCGTGAACCAGCGCGAAGTGGGCATCGATACGAAGACCTACGCCAGGGCGCTGCGCGGCGTCGTACGCGCGGCACCCGACGTCATCCTCATCGGTGAGATTCGCGATCGCGAGAGCATGGAGGCCGCGATTCACCTCGCGGGTACCGGGCACCTCGTGCTCGCCACCATGCACGCCAACAACTGCGCCGAGTCGCTCGACCGCATCATCAACATGTTCCCGCGCGAGCAGCACAACCAGATCTTCCTCGACCTGTCGCAGTACCTGCGCGCGATCCTGGCTCAGCGGCTGGTCATGGGGCGTGACGGCCGGCGCGTTGCCGCCGTGGAAGTCATGCTCAACACGCCGCACATCCAGGAGCTCGTCAAGAAGGGCGACGTAGTGGGCATCAAGGAGGCCATCGCGAACAGCGGCGAGCCCGGAATTCAGAGCTTCGACGTGTCCCTGCACGAGCTGTTCAAGCAGCATCGGGTCGAGCTGGAAGAGGCGCTCGCGAACGCGGATTCGCGCGCGAACCTGGAAGCCAAGATCAATTTCGGGTGAGGGCGCGAAGGGCCGAACACCCATGGGCGAAGGGCAAAGCCCTGAGCGCCGCGTCAGAACACCGTATAGGCGTCGAACACCGGGTCGTCGACGCACACGCGCTTCATGGCAGGCCCGTCCGGGGTCTGCACTAGCACCGTGCAGCCGGCGCATCCGCCAACAGCACACGCCATGAACTCCTCCAGCGACACCTGGCACGGCACGCCGTAGCGGCGCGCGACCTGGGCGGAGGCTTTCAGCATCGGCGTGGGGCCGCAGGCGAAGATCTCGACCTCCGCAAGCTCCTTCGGGCCCAGCGAGGCGAGCCACTCATCGGCGAGCGTGGGTACATAGCCGTCGTAACACCCTGCGAAGCCGGCTTTGGTCGCCAGACGGCTCGCGATTCCCCATTCCTCCAGCAAAGGCATGCAGGCGATGCTGCCCGCAGGCATGCCGGCAACAATGATTCTGGAAGGACGCGCGCGGAACGGAAAAGGAATCTCGGAGCCCATCAGTACGAGGGGCTTCCAGGGCGCATCCGTGCGGGTGCGTAGCCGATCCGCCAGAAAAACCATCGGCGGGATACCGACTCCACCCCCCAGCAACAGCGGCCGGGGGCGTTCCGGGTGCAGCGTGAACGGCTTCCCGATCGGTCCGAGCGTGCTCAGCGTCTCACCGGCCTTGCGCGCCGCCAGTGCGTGCAGGCCCGTACCGACGACTTTATAGAGCACCTCGATCCAGCCCGCGGCCGCATCGACTCGCATGATCGACAGGGGCCGCCGCATCGGAATCGCGGGGTCGCACGCCATGTGCACAAAGCTGCCCGGGTGGGCATGGGCGGCGCACCTGGGCGCCTCGAGCCGCAGGACGTACTGACTGCCGTCGTAGGCCGTCTGCTGCAGGACGCGCGCGTCCTCCAGAAAAAGGGTGCCCCGGGATTGGTTCATGAGCGCGTGCCGATCACCTCGGCGAGCACTGCCATGCGCACCGCCACTCCATTGCGCACCTGGTCCCGGATCACGGACTGCGCTCCGTCGGCTACGTCGGAGGCAATCTCGATGCCCCGGTTCATCGGCTGCGGGTGCATGACGATGGCGTCGGGCCGCGCGAGGGCGAGGCGCTCCGGACTGAGGCCGTAGCGGGCAAAGTATCGGTCGGCGTCCGGCAGATCCGCCTGGCCCATACGCTCTTTCTGGATGCGCAGCATCATCACCACATCGACGTCCTTGAGGCCCGCCTTGAGAGTGGTGTGGCGCGAGCAGCCCTCGAATTCCTTCTGCTCCGGCATCAGCGAGGGCGGCGCCACGATGCGCAGATCGGGAACTCCCAACTTGTAGAAGGCATGATATGCCGATCGCGCGACGCGGGAGTGGCGGATGTCCCCGACGATGGCAATGCTCAGCCGGTCGAACTGCGGCTTGCGCTGCCGTACTGTGAGGGCATCGAGCAATCCCTGTGTCGGGTGGGCGACGTGGGCTTCACCGGCGGACAACACGCTGACGTGCGGCGCGACGTTGCCGGCTACCAGGGCGGGCACGCCGGCTTCCGCATCCCGGATGACCATCACATCGACGTGCAGGGACTGCAGCGTGAAGATCGTGTCCAACATGCTCTCTCCCTTGACCCGGGAGGAGAGCTGGACTTCGAGGTTGACGACGTCCGCGCCCAGTCGCTTCGCCGCGAGCTCGAACGAAACGCGAGTGCGTGTGGAGGGCTCGGTGAACAGGTTTGCCACCGTGACACCTCGGAGAGTCTCGGTGAGCGGGGGGCTGTTTCCCAGAGGGCGCACGTAGGTCTGGGCACGGTCCAGGAGTCGTTCGATGGACTCTCGCGGCAGATGCTCGAGCGTCAGAAGATGCCGCAGGCTGCCATCCGCGCGTCGTTGATCCACTGTTTTCGCCTCATCCATCACGATCTCCCGACAGCCATCGCTCCAGGATCACTGCAGCCGCGGCGCTGTCGATGTGCTCACGCGTGACTCGCCGGCGCCGCTCGCCGGCCGCACGACTGGCCTTGAGCGCCTCGGCCGCTTCCAGAGACGACCAGCGCTCATCGACCATGTTCACAGGGAGGCCGAACCGCCGTTCAAGCTCGGCCGCGAAGCGGCGGGCAGCCGGCGCGAGCGCGCCCGGGCTGCCGTCGACATTATACGGTGCCCCGACCACCAGCAGCCCCGGCTGCAGCGCTCGAACCTGCCGCTCGATCGAGTCCCAGTCCGGCTGCCCGGCCCTGGCACTCACGGCTGCCTGCGGCGCCGCCGTTCCGGTCAGCGTGTCTCCGGAAGCCATACCGATGCGTTTGAGGCCGAAATCGAAAGCGAGGACCGTTTGGATGCCGGCCATTCAGGAAAGGGGGGAGCGCATGCGCTACGCGTGTCCGGCAACGAGGCTCAGCTGGTCGGGATCGACGCCGATCAGCTTCCACGCTCCGATCCAGCGCTCCTCGAACGGCAGGTCGAACACAACGCTGGCGTCCACCGGCACCGACATCCACGCGTTCTCGCGCATCTCGCGCTCCAGTTGCCCGGAGGCCCAGTTGGCATAGCCGAGAGCGATGAAGGCGTCGGATGGACCTTCCCCGCGGGCCATCGCCGCAAGCACGTCCCGCGAGGTCGTTACCTGAATCGTGTCGGAGACGCGGTGGGTGTGATCCCACTGACCCCCCGGTCGATGCAGGACGAACCCCCTGTCGGTATGGACGGGGCCGCCGCGCAACACCGGCTTGGCGGCGATGTATTCGGTGGAGGGCTCCAGCTTCATCTG
>CAZLYG010000492.1:0-4144 GCA_964563075.1 uncultured Steroidobacteraceae bacterium
TGTTGTCGGTAAGCGTGGTATTGAGCGCGTACAACACATCCAGAACGACATCTGTCGGCGCCGGCGCACTGCCGATGTATGCAATGCTCAGTGGCCGGAAATCTCCAGCAGTGACTCCGACCGACAGCGGTCCGGTCGGGACAGCTGTCGGGGTGCCCGTGACACTCATCGAGACTGTGCTGATGTTGGTCATCGCGTTCGCTGCGGCGCTGTACGAAACTCCGGCAACGAGTGACACCGAGCTCAAATTGCCAGTGGCCGCGACGGGCCCCTGCGTGCATCCGGTCGTGGCGATCAGGCACGAGACCTGAAAGGACGGAAACGGGAACGTTCCTACGCCATTGACCGCGCTGGTAATACCGGCATAGTCGACTTGCTGACCCGGAACACCCACCATTCCGGGAGCGAAAAGCTCACTCGTTACGTTGGATGTGACCTGCGCGTGTAACGGCGCGGCCGCGCCCAGTGCAATTCCACAGGACACAATGAGAGACTTGATGATGCGGCTCACGTGGACTCCCCGTTGTTCTTGTTAGGCCAGCGTAGCTGGGGCCGACAATGACATGTTCGCGTGGCGAACACAACCGCCGTCCCCTGCTACGCGTGTCGGAGATATCCCCGTCGGGGCACGGGGCATGAGCCTCTACAGGGCGTGTCTTTCGGCTACCTTACAGGCGCCTTTCGCGCGACATTCAGAAACTTAACATAACGCACACGACTGCGGCTGCGCGCGTTCCCGCGTGCGGCCACGCCGCGCTGCGCGGCGCGCCGCAGCGGCACTGCCAGCGACAGCGTCGTTAGTCAGTCCGCCTCGCTCTTCGTCTCGGCGCCCTGCTCGCCGGCCGGCTGGCTCTCGACCAGAACACGACCGCCGCCGAGCATGCGGATCTGCAGCCAGTCCAGCACCCGTTCCGACTTGTGCTCCTCGTTGACATCCCGCAGGCGCGCCTCCAGCACCTGATCGAGTGCCATCACACCCAGCACCCGCCGGCCGTCCTGGCGATCGACGATGGGGACGCTCGAGACCTGGCGCTCGGCCATCAGATTGGCCAGCTCGCGGAGCGTCATGTCGGGATAGCCGACGACCACGTCCATCACCATCAGCTCGTTGATGCGGGCATGGGAATTGGCACTGAGCCGGCTACCGGCGCTCAGCAGCTGCTGGCGGGTCACCGCCCCGACCAGATGGTCGGCGTCATCGAGAATCGGATAGAGCCGCTGGATGTTGGCGAGCTTCGGGCGGTCGGCGCCGGGCCACGTCGCCTCCGCCTCCTGCACGGCGTTCGCGAGGCTGGCACCGCTCTGGAACCCCAGAAAGCTGTTGGGCATGATCTCCCCGACGAGGAAAATCTCCAGCGGATCGATGGAATACTCCCTGGTCAGATGCGTACCCTTGCGTACGACCTTCTCCGTCAGAACCGAGCGCTTGAGCACCAGCACCGACAACAGAAATGCAACCGTGGACGACACTACCAGCGGCATGAGTGCGTCCCACTGATGCGTGAGCTCCATGGCGAACACTACGCCGGTCAGAGGGCTTCGCATCACACCTCCGACCACTGCGGCCAGGGACATCAGCGCCCAGAAACCCGGTGCGACCGGCGGAAACACATAGGCCAGCAAAGAGCCGAGTGCGGCGCCGATCATGAACACGGGCGCCAGCACGCCGCCGGAAGTTCCGGAGCCGAGCGACAGGCTCCAGATGAGCGTCTTGACCGTCAGAATCCCGACGATCAACGCGAGTGTGGCGTGGCCTGCCAGCAGCGTGCCGATCACATCGTAACCGACGCCAAGTGCGCGTGGCTCGAATAAACCACCGATGCCGATGATCAGACCACCGATCGCCGGCCACCACATCCAATGAATGGGCAGCTTGCGAAAAGCATCCTCGGACAGATACACGAGTGAAGTCGCGAACCACGCGACGAATCCGCCGACGACTCCAGCCGCCCCGCACAGCAGCAGCTCGGTAGGTGTGATCGTGGGCAACGCGTGCTGCGTCGCGAAGAGTGCCGTTACGCCAAGCAAACGCCAGCGCAGCGCAGTCGCGACGACCACGGCGATCGACACCGGCACGAACGAACGCGGTCGGAACTCGAACAACAGCAACTCGACGGCCAGCAGAATCGATGCCAACGGCGCATTGAACGTGGCCGCCATGCCCGCTGCAGCACCGGCGACCAACAGCGTCTTTCTCTCATCGGCAGTCAAAGACAGCGTCTGGGCCATCAGCGACCCGAACGCGCCGCCCGTCATGATGATCGGGCCTTCGGCACCGAACGGACCGCCGGTGCCGATGGAGATTGCAGCCGATACCGGTTTCAACAAGGCCACGCGCGGGCGGATTTTGCTGCCACCACGGATGATCGCTTCGATCGCCTCGGGCATGCCATGCCCGCGGATCGCCTCCGATCCATAACGCGCCATCAGCCCGATGATCAGCCCGCCCACCACCGGCGCGCTGACGATCAGCCACCAGTGATGCTCACCCGAACCCGGCGCAACCAGCACGGTCGCCACACGCTGGTAGAAGACCAGATTGGTGATCAGTCCAATCAGCTTCAGCAGACCGTCGGCCACCAGGGCCGCGACGGCGCCCACCGCGAGCGCGAGCGCGCTGATCATTACGATTCGCGCATTGACCGAGTAATCGCCGAGTCTTCCCGGCACGCGCAGGGGAGCGCGACCGCTTGGTTGCTGCATGCGAGTCCTTCTTGGTAAATCAGTAACGATACCACAGAGCAGCCGTGCCGCTGCCCGTCCGCTAGTACCCCACGGTAAATTGCTTGCCGATGAAGCGCGGGTGCTCCGCTTCATCGACAGCTGCGACGGCCAGATCGGCGACATTGATCGCCGAGTGACCCTGGGAATCGTTCACCAGATCGGTCGTCGAGACGCGATACTTTCCCGTGCGGTGAGGCTGAGGAGGTGCGCCCAGCTTCCATCCCTGGATGTCCAGCGGCGGCGTGAGTACGGTCCAGCGAATGTGGCTGGCTTGAAAAGTCCGCAGAGCGAGCAGATGTCCGAGGATGATCCCGTACATGGGACTTCCCTCGGGAAGGTGCAGATGCTGGAGTATCGCCTCCCGCGTTCCATACATCGTCGGCGCGCCCCCAATCTCGATTACATGAGGACTGACCGGTGTCCCAGAGTACGCTTCGACGGCGACCTTCGCGGCGCGCGCCGACACGGAATTCTCGGGCGTGCTGTCCGTGCCGACATTCAACACTGAGATGATCACGGCGTCCGCGCCTTGGGTAACGCGCTTGAAGCTGTCCAGATCCGTCACATCGCCCGCGACAGCCGAGTAGTGGGGATTGCTGATCTTGAGCTTCGAAGGATCGCGAGCGACCCCGACTACGGTATCCCCTCGGCTCAGGGCCTCCTGCGCGATGAGGCTGCCGATGGCGCCGGTGGCACCGTAAACCACGATCCGCTGGCCCTTCGCCGCCGCCGCTCCCATGCCCAACACCAGCAGCAGTACAAAGCTGCCACGACACAACAGGTCACCCAAACGGTTCATGGTCAGCCTCCTGTTCTCGCGCGCCACCCGGGCTGCTTGGCCGATCCCTCGTAGGTGGGCTTCGGTTTCCACCCCGGGTCCTGAGCCGTCTCCTCCACCGTGCTGTCGACAGCTCGGATCTGCTCGGGCAGAGGCGCCGTATCGCCGTTTACACGAGCCGTGAGCTTATCGCTTTCATCGAGGAGCTTCTGAGCGTTCTCCGCGGTTGCCTCGTACTCGGACTGTACCGCGAATGAGGCACTGAGCTGGCTCTCCGCATCGTCCGCGTTGCCCTTGGCTGTCTCACACAACTCGGTGAGCTGCCGACACAGCCGCTCGCCCTCCTCCATGGTCTCGCGTTCCACCTGCAGATGCTGCTGCTCAAACTGCCGGGCGCGCGAGTCTGCCCAGCGGGCGGTCAGGTCATCGTACTCGCCCGAAGTCTGTCGGGACTTGAAGCGATAGACGGCCGTTGCCTCGTCGATGCGGGTGGCGGCTTCGCGAATGGTGCCGGCAAATTCCATATCAGAGACTCGTGGAGCTGTCGAAACGCAGCAACTGCTCTAGGGTCTTTTCGACATCACTCAACGCTCGCGCCGCCGCTTCGCTCTGGGCCCCAGAGAGTGCGCGCAAATAATGTGA
>CAZLYG010000493.1:0-4140 GCA_964563075.1 uncultured Steroidobacteraceae bacterium
TACTAGTCAATATTGACGCGGTCAACAACCTCGGCTCTTTCCCCGTGAGGCGACGCACCCGATGAATCTGCACTGGCACCTTCTTCGCGCGGCTCCCGCGCCACTTGCTGTTTGATGAGCCGATCGAGCGCGACACGCGCGAACACGCGAGCGAGTTCATCAAGCAGATGCGGCGGAAAGCTCACTTGCTCGCCCGTCTTACCGCCCGAGATATACCGTGGTGATTTGAGGGCGCTCGTGACCGAGTTCGCGGCTGATGGTCTGGCGAGCGAAAGCGTCTTGCAGGCGTTGCTCGGAGCTGAGCATCCGAGCACCCGGACCGCCGGCGGCCGGGGCTTTCCAGCCAGTCAGAGCCTCATATCGGAACTGCGCGTAGTGATGCCGCAGGCCGTGCATGCGGCTCAACCCGGCAGCCTTGCACTGCCCGTCATACGTGTGCCGTTGTTGGATGTAGCTCTTGTGCGCCGGAATCAGCGAGCCCGCCCCGGCGAGCTGGTGTGCATGGTCGAGGATCGCGCGTTGCTCAAACGTCGTGACCGGCACCGCGCGCGGACGGCCGCCCTTCGTCCACGAGCCTTTGAGGGCGATGCAGTCTCCCCGGTCGGCATAGCTCGGCTGGAACTTGATGGACTCCTCACGGCGCAGACCGAACGCCTGCTGCAGCGCCAAGCTCATCCGTACGTGGGGATCGGACACTCGCTCCAGGCTATCGCCGAGCGTACGGGATTTGTTCTCGTTGGTCGCGAACCGTCGCTCCGGGATCGCCAGTTCAGCGTTGTCGGCCGGAATCACCCCTCCCTTGCCGACCTTCTCCGCCCACCACCGCAAGTGCGCAACGCGGTTTTTCAGCGTCCCCGCCGACAGCCCCTCATCCTGCCAGCGCTCAAGCAATGCCTGAACGTGCTTGCTCCTGAGCGAGCGGGCCTGCATCTGTCGGAAGCCCGCCTCTCGCAGTTGACGGCCGGCCAACGCCAGCGTGCGTAGCCTGTCTGCCTGCGTGGCATGGCTGCCGTCTCGATTGCGCTGGCAGAGCACTCGCAATGTATACGTGAGATCGTCCACAGAACGCTCCTGTTGTCTCCTAAGCTCTGAGTCAAAGCCGGTCAGTGTTATTGCCAACTCGCCAAGGGCGAGATTCCCGAAAGGGACAAGGGCCAGGTGCTCAGATCACCCGTTGCCTCAAATGAGGCGTCCACGGCGCTCCCTGCGGGGAGATCTGGTGGACATCCACCAAGAGACGACACGAGCGGATAGCTGGGGACTAGTAACCTCCTTTCAGAGTGAACGAATTGAAGGGAAGAGAAAAACCGGCGCCGCACGAGGCCGCGGCATTCCGCCGCGGCCTCGATCGCCGGCCCCTGGACGTGACACTGCGGCAGACGAAGGAGCCTGCCGACGACTACATGGGTTCCACCTCGTTGCGGGGCGACGCGCGGAACGGAACCTGGGCGCGTCCGGGTCGGTTCCTCCCCCCTGGGGGGGATGGGCGCTTTCAGGAACCTACGCTCTGGGCGGCCGAGTGGGTACGGCATCGGCGACGCCGAGACGACGCACGATTTGGCGCTGGTGCCCTGCGCCGACTGCGAGCACAGTGTCTCAGGGTATCGTCACGTGTGCAGCAGGAAATACGGAACCGCGTCCACCCATATTTCTGCTGGACTTATTCAGGCCGTCACTGCGGAGTGCAGTGACGGCCTACGCCACCGTCACCCAAGTACCCGAGTGTCATCGAGATCATGCGCGCTCCCTGCTACTGTGAGGACGGCGACGGCCCTCCGCCATTGAGAACTCGGCGTCGTCCTCGCCGAGCAGTGCCAACGCCTCACGAAGCGGTTGCAGAGCGCCGCGGGTCAACACGATGCCTGTGCATCGGCTGGCCGCGAACGACGCGCGCACCAGCTCGCATGTCGCCACGACGCCGAGCAGTGAGAGCCTAACGTTTTCGATGTCCTCATTGCTCGGGCGGTGTCCGCCATGTCGCGTCTTGCGCGTCCGCCGCGGCCGATGCTTCGCCTTCCTGCCGCTCATAACACTTCTTGGCGCGCTTCAGACATTTCAGTCTTGCCGCCGACGCGCTCGACAATTTCAGTAAGCGTCTTCAGCACAGTGAACAGACGATCGGAGCCGCAGCGACGCAAGACGTGTTCGACTTCACGGTCGAGATCAGAGCTGCTGGACTCGCGGACACCACCGCAGACCATGATGACATCCTGAACCAGCTGCAGCTCTCTGAAGACCCCTTCGAGCTGTCGCCTGATCTTCGCCAGTTGTTCCTCAGTGCTTCTAAGCAGAGGGATAGATATATGAGCCGACTCGTTTTCGGTCACAGGGCACCTTCCTGTCCACCGACGCCAGCGCCCGTTGCAAGCCAGCCAGTCAATGCACGAGACGGGCGCTCAAGCACGTCGCAATCGCCTCGAACGGTATTGCGCTCGGCGAACGCGGAGCGGGATTTGACGGCCTGGCGGCCGGAATGCTTCGGGTGGCGGGTACGCGCGCGGTTGGCATCCAGCGGGACACCCCGCCGCTCCATCTCGCTTGAATTGCGGGCAGGCATACCGGGCCTCCTTTGCGCTCGTGGTGGTTAGGCGTCGGTCACGGGCCCCAGCCGTAGCGGGCGCCGCTTCTCGGCGACGCGAACGTACCTCACCCAGACCCGGTCGGGAATTGCAGGAACAGAGCAAATCGGTTGATCGCGACGACCAATCTGTTCGCGATGCAGCTCAGCGGCGTGCGGCAACAGCGCCAGCACGCGTTCGTTCTCGCGCTCCGCCGTAGGATCTGGATCACCGTTCGTCAACCGTTCGCTGTGCCGCGCAATGTGAGCGCCCATTTCCTCTCGCTCACGCCGCGGCGCTTCGACTCTCGCAAAGCGCTAGCCACCCGGTAGTCGACCGGTCACATACAGCTTTGCAGACGCGGAGCTGCTGGTCGAGAATCGGCGGAAATACTCCGCGTTTGAGCATACTGAGTCCGACAGCTGCGGCCGACTGCACAATTGCGTCATAATGACTCAGATTTGAGTTGAGTTGACTCAGATCTGGGTTTAGATTACGCAGATGCCGCGCAAGCTCACCGCCGCCGACGTCTTCGAAGTAACCGGATACTCCCGCCAAGAGCTGCGGCTGGTTCTCGAGGCGTTGCCATACTATCGCGAGCAAAAGTCCTACCCTCGTAGAGCCCGCGAATTCAGCCGTCATGATCTGATCGCTCTCGGCGTCGTTCAGGCTCTGGAGGTGCGATGCGGCATGCGTAAAGACGCGATCGCAGCGGTCTTCGATCTCCTGCGAACCGCCCTATTAGGTCCGAAGCGCCAGAATTCTCAAGCCCACCTTTTCATTTCAATTGACCCACCCGCGGTGTCGTATAAGGAGGCACCCACGAAGGGTTCGGACGGAATCTTGGTACCACTGGGACCCATCTTCGCTCGTGTTGACCAGCACCTTGGTTCCCATCCGGGTTCGATTCGCGATCAGCGGGACGCGTTGAGCCCGACACTGCTTTCCGGCCGACGAAGGTCGGTAAGTTCATGACCGACTTGCAAGGCCTTCCACTCGATGACAGGTGGAAGGAGGCGCTGTCGCTGTCTCGTCGGCAGGTTCCCGAGTTCTACCAGCGAGACACAGCAATCGAGGCGGGGCCGCACGCCGATGCGATCCGTTTCGCGCTCACCGACCTGCGTCTAGCGGCCGTGTTCTGTATCGAAGGTGTTCCCACTATCGGCTTTTTGAACGAGCCGAAATGCACGGCGGAACGCCTCGATCATGTTCATCGGACTCTGTGGAACCAAGGGCTTATGAGTCTCCTGCTCGTTATCGGAGACGATAAGCTCATCGCCTACTCTCTTGTACAGAGACCACTTATACGACAGGAAGGTTCGGCACGCGACTCACGCCTCGTAATGACGCTCTCGCTTCTGACGGACGCCCTGAAGCTGCGCGAGCTCATCGATTCAACGGAGTCGGGGCGCTTCTGGTACGAGAACGACAGCTTTTTCGATCCGACGCAGCGCGTCGACAGCGTGCTGCTGGACAATCTCCTTCATGCGTTCCGGGAGTTCAAGGATGACTTGGGCAGTGATGCAGCGCAGGCACTACTGATGCAGACGATGTTCATCGCCTACCCCGAGGACCGCGGGAT
>CAZLYG010000494.1:0-4134 GCA_964563075.1 uncultured Steroidobacteraceae bacterium
GCCGGTCCGGTGTAGAGAATCAGGCCGCGGCCGGCACCGCCTTCACTGGGGACCGAGTGCGCGATCTCCAGCGCCTCATCGAGCGCATCCGCGGGCAGAGTGACCGGCGAGCCGCCGGGCGGACGCACCACGACGACGTCTTCCTCGAGCAGCGCGACGGACTGGCCCGGGTTCAGCGGCAACAGATCGCTGTCCGCATACATCGCCTCGGGCTCGATGCCGCTGGATTTCAGGAGCGTCAGCCACTCATCGAGCAGCGCGCGGGCCACCACTGCGACCGGGGTGCGGCTGGAATCCGGCGCCCGTCTGCCGATCGCAAAGTGCAGATCGTCGATGTCCTCGGCGAGTTGCTCCTCCAGTGCATAGGGCACGACCTGGGCGAGCTTGGTACCGGCCTTGGTGGGCACCTCGGGCTCGGCGAGCAGCACGTCATTGCCGGGGACCAGGACGCAGATCCGCCGTCCCGCGGTGCGCGGAGCAGCAAGCGACAGTGGACCGGACTGCGGCGCGCCAACAGCGTTGCCACGCGGATCGACGACCACCCAGGTGGCGGGCTGCGCCGCTGTGCGGGGAAGCCTGAGCAGAAGCCAGTCAGCCATGCGAATCGCTCGTCATGTGCGTTCAGTCCGGTGCGAAGCTGCGTTGGATGGGACGCACATTACCGGTCCCCTCCTGATAGAGCAGACTGTACAAGTTGAATTCCGTACTTCCAATAGTGATGTGGCTGGTGAGCCGGAAGTAGCTGGAGACCTGCTTCAACTCGCCCTGCACCTGCGTGAAGGTCGCCTTGTTCTCGAAGGCGTTTGCGTAATCGGTGCTGAGCTTCGGGAAGCAGCCCCCGGCGTTGGCGCGATTCTTGGCCAGGGCGTCCGCATCCAGGCTGAAGGAGCGCTGGTTGCCCCCCATGAAGGCATCGAGCACCGGCCCCGATGCGGTGCACACATTCAAGACCACATCCGGAGGCAGCGCGGTGATATACGGCGCCAGCTTCAGATAGCGATCGCGGCCGAACCCCGGCAGGGCCAGCAGCTCGCTGGTGCTGGTGATGTATCTGTTGGGTACCAGGTAGGGCGGATCCTGCCCCAGGTACACGCTGTCCTCGGCGCCATCGGGCGTGGTCGGCTGCGTGTCCGGGTCGATCCAGTCGAGGATGTAGCCGGCCCACTTGGGCTCGATCTGCAGGATCTCCAGCAGGTTGGTGAAGGCCGCCACGGCCGCCGCATTGGGCTTGCCCGTGCTCTCGTCATAGAGGCGGTTGAGGTTGAAGCGACCCGAGAGATCCTCCAGGGTCAGATCCAGCATCACCCCGGGCACGATCTCCACGGGACCGAAGGGCTTGGCCCAGGCCTGGCTGAGGTCCGTGGTCTGAGGGGTCGCCTTCTTGACTTCGCGCAGTCCGTACGCCGCGAGCGCTTCCCCGCCTTCGGCGATGAGCAGCGTCTGATCGAAAGCGAACGTCGCCGTGCTGCGCCGGGCAGCCATCGCGTTCTCATATCCGATGGTCGCGGCGATGATCGTTCCCATGGCCACGAGCAGGATCGCGACCAGCAGGGCAATGCCGCGCTGGCGTGCAGGCAGTACGGGAGGAGGGCGCCGGTGGCGAGGGGCCTGCAAAGGGCTCATCCGGTGATCTCCAGAATGCGCACCAGCTTGCCCCAGTCATCCGTCTCCAGGGTGATCTCCACGGCAATGGGCCGCTCGATCAATGTCATCTGCTGCGCGAAGCTGCCCGACACAGTGGCCGGAGGCCACTGCTGTTGCCACGTGTGGCTCTGATCCATGTAGCGGAAGGAGACCGACTTCAGATGAGTCAACAGATCGCGCTTCAACGTCGTGGTCGTTTGCGTGGCATCCAGAACAGGCCAGTATTCACGCCGCAGCGTGCCGTCATCGAAGATGTAGGCCACGCGCTGCAATCCCGTGCGCTGCAGGCCGTTGGGATTGGTCCAGCCGTCGCGTGTCAGGGTCACGACCGGCTGAGTGGTGCCGTCGGCGACCAGCGCCGGCAGCCACGTGTACCCGGTCGGCGCCCGGACCGGGCGCGGCGCGAGTTGCACGAAGTCCTGCTCGATGACGCGCATTGCGGTCTGGATCTCGATCATCCGATCCTGCTGCTGCTTGATCGTGTCGTGTCCGATGAGCGCCTGGTGAATCGCGCCGTAGCCCATCGCAAACATCACCGCGGCGATGAACAGGGCCACCAGCAGCTCGATCAGGGTGAAGCCGGAGGCGGTGCGACGCAGGCGCGGGGCCGCCGCTGCGCAGCCAGGCCCGGCCGCGTGCGTCGCCCGGAGCTCGGCTCTCCGCTGCGACTTCACGGGTTGCCGCTCCCCAGGCCACCGGAGTTGTTGCCACCGAGCCCGCCGGAGTTGTTGCCGCCCAGCCCGCCGGAGTCACCGCCGAGGCCACCCGAGTTGCCGCCGCCGAGGCCGCCGCTATCGCCCCCGAGACCGCCGCCGCCGAAGTCATCTCCTCCCAGCCCGCCCGAGCTCGGAGCCGCAGGCTGCGGTGCCTGATTGATGTTGGGCTGATTGGGCTGGGTCGGGTTGCACACCTTGCCGGCCGGGCAGGGCTGTTGTTGCGGCTGCTGCGAATTGTTCGTGCAGCCCTGGATGCCCGGCGGGCACTGTTGGGTGCAGCCGAGGGTGCCCTGTTGGCATTGGCATCCAGGGGTCCCCGGTTGACAGGGCTGACCCGTACCACCTGCGCCGCCCGTGCCCCAGGTGGGCGTGGTGCCCTGCGAGGCTGCCAGCGCGTCTCCGGCGATGCCGCTCACCGTTGCGAACCAGCCGTTGTCATCGCCAGCCTTGACGTCGGCAGGGCGCACCTTGACGTCGATGCGTACGATGCCCACGACTTGAGTGGGCGTTACTTCCTGGCGCCAGTGCCAGCTGCGTCCGGCGTAGTCCATGTCACCGGTGGTGTTGCCCTGCATGGGAACCTGACCGGGCTGCAGCTGCAGGCGCGTCGTGGCGATCTGGTTCAACCCGACCCATTCGGCCAGCGTCTTGTCCTTCAGATAGAGCACGGTGTTTGCGGAGGCCGCCAGGGACTCCAGCACCGCGGCCATCCCTATGGCCACAATCGCGATGGCAACGAGCACCTCGATGAGGGTAAAGCCCGCGGACCGTTGCCTCACGCCTTGTTCTCCCCGGTCTCCTCCACCGTCGATTTCTCGACGACCTGCCCGGAGCTGTCCTGGGAGACCGTGATGCTGTGCTCGTCACCGTCGCGCTCGACGGTCGCCTGGAAGGTCGTCAGGTCGCCGTTGGCGAAGATGACCACCTGCGGCGTCTTGTCCTTATCGTCCTTCGGCTTCGTCAGCACGACCGGGCGAGCTTCGACCGACAGCTTGATGCCGAGCCCTTCGGGCAGACTGCGATCACGCAATGCATCATCCTCATACACGTCGCGCCACAGCTGCCTGCGTACGTCGTAGGTGAGGAACTCGTAGCCGTCGTCGCGGAAGAGGATTCCGTAGTCGCGCGTCTGCAGCTCCGCCTGCTCGCGCGCGTACTGCATGAGGGCAAGCAGGCGATCGCCTTCCTTCGTCAGCTCGCGGTCGCGACCGCCTGCGAGGTTGGCCGACAGAATGATTCCCGCGGAAACGATGCCGATGATCACTACGACCACCAGCATCTCTACCAGCGTGAATCCGGAGCTGCGGGCGCGATGCACGGCAGTCTTCCTCGAGCGGAACGGTCCGCTCAATCGGTCATGTTCCAGTTGCCGATGTCGGCGTTGGTGCCTTCGCCTCCCTGCTGGTCATCCGCGCCCAGCGTGTAGAGGTCGAAGTCCTTACCGTGCGTGCCGGGGTTCTCGTAGTGGTAGTCGTAACCCCACGGGTCTTTGCTGATGCGCTGAATGTAGCCGCCGGGCCGCCAGTGACGGATGCTGGGGTCGGTCGGTTGCGTGGTGAGGGCCGCCAGGCCCTGTTCCGTGGTGGGATACTTCGAATTGTCCAGCCGGAATTCCAGCAGCGCGGCCTCCAGCGCCTGGATGTCCTGCTTCGCCTTCGAGACGCGGGCCTCATCCACCTTGCTGATGACCGTTGGCACGATCACCGCGGCGAGCAGGCCGATGATGACCACGACGACCATGATCTCGATGAGCGTGAAACCGCTCGCGCGGCAG
>CAZLYG010000495.1:0-4127 GCA_964563075.1 uncultured Steroidobacteraceae bacterium
CGGGCTGGAGAACCGATTGGGCCTGCGCTCCAAGCTCGAAGAGATGCTCGACAATTCTCTGGAGAGCGGTCAGTCGCTGGCGGTCGTACTGATCGACCTGGACCGTTTCAAGTACGTCAATGACACGCTCGGTCACGATGTGGGGGATGAACTCCTCGTCGAGATTGCGCGCCGTTTGAAATCGATGCTGCGCGACGACGACATCGTGGCCCGGCTCGGCGGGGATGAGTTCGTGCTGGTGCTGGGACGGCTGCAGGAGGAGACCCTAGTGGATTCGCTGGTGCAGAAGTTACTTCGCCAGTTGCGCGGTAACTTCCGCCTCTCCAGCCGCACGGTCTACACGACGTGCAGCATCGGCGTCAGCCTTGCGCCCAGGGACGGCGCCGACAGCTCAACGCTGCTCAAGCATGCCGATCTTGCGATGTATTGCGCAAAGGCCCAGGGCGGGGACTCCTATCGGCTGTTCGAGGCGACCATGCGCCCTGGAACCGACCGGTTGTCGATCGAGGTCGAACTGCGCGAGGCGCTGGAGCGCAATGAGCTGGAGCTGTACTACCAGCCGCGTGTCGACACGATCACCGGCCGGCCCACCTCCCTGGAGGCCCTGCTGCGCTGGCACCATCCCGCTCGCGGTCTGACGCTTCCGGGCACGTTCATTCCGATCGCGGAGGAGAGCGGCCTCATCGATGCGATCGGGCAATGGGTGCTCGAGAGAGCCTGTCAGGATGCGCGCGCGTGGCTCGATGAGGGTGGTGAGCCGCTGCAGTTCTCGATCAACCTCTCGCCGCTGCAGTTCGCTCGCGAAGAGCTGTCGGAACGCATCACCGCGGCGCTGGTTGCAGCGCGTTTGCCGCCTGAAACGCTCGAGCTGGAAATCACCGAGACGGTAGCCATGCGCTCGCCGGAGCTGACTGCGCGGCACCTGGCCCGGTTGCGCGCCCTCGGCGTGTCGCTCGCAATCGATGACTTCGGCACCGGTCATTCTTCGCTGGCGCGTTTGAAGTTGCTCAACGTCGACTGCGTAAAGATCGATCGTTCGCTGGTCAAGGATTGCACCGCCAACGTGCACGACGCGGCGTTGTGCCGGGCGGCCATAGCACTCGGCCTGGCGTTGGGACTCGAAGTCGTCGCCGAGGGCGTGGAGACACAGGAGCAACGGCAGTTCCTCGCTCAGGAGCACTGCAGCACGATTCAGGGCTATCTGATCGCCACGCCCATGCCGGCTGGAGAGGCCTTTTCGCTCGTACGCTCGTTGCTGTCCGTACCGCGGCTGCGAGGCTCGCTTGCCAAGTAGCGGGGCCTGCAGAGGGCGATGGTGCAGGGCAGAGCGGTTCCAGCGGTTTCCAGGAGACGGACTTTAGCCTCGAGCTCGAGTGCCGTTAACAGCCATATGCGCTATCACGAGACCCGCGACCGAAGCATCGAGATCCTGCGGCAGGCTCTGCCGCTGATGAGCCGCCAGCGGGCGGCTTTCCACCCTCTGAGCTTCACCCTCTGGTACGAGCACATCGCGGGGTTGAATCCGGAGCTCACCCGAATCCTGGAAGCGCGCCTTGCCGCGAGCGTCGCGCTGAACGATGACGACGTGCAACGTCTGTATTCCCAGCACATTGCGGCGCGCGACGTGAAAGTTCTGGAGGCGCTGCAACAGAAACTGCGCCTGGTGCTGGAGGACACGGCACAGAGCACTGCAACGGCGAGCGCCGAAGCGGCACAGTTCGATCGTACGCTGCAGGAGCATATCAGCCAGCTGTCCGTGCAGATGGACACGCAGGCGTTGCGCAAGCTGGTGGACGATCTGGCACGGGATGCCCAGCGCATGCGCTCCATCGCGCTCGACTTGTCGAAGAAGCTGGAGTCGAGCACCCGCGAAGTCTCCGTTCTGAGCGAGAGTCTGCAGCGCACGCAGAGCGAGGCGCTGCTCGATTCCCTGACTGGGCTGAAGAATCGCCGCGGCCTGGAGAGCGCCATCGAGGATCTGAGCCGCGATCAGTCGGGGCTGACCGGCAGCGCCCTGCTGCTGGTGGATATCGATGACTTCAAGACGATCAACGACACGTTCGGCCATGTGCTGGGTGACAAGGTCATTCGCTCCGTGGCGCATGTCCTGCAGACGAGCATCAAAGGCCGCGACGTTGCCGCCAGATTTGGCGGCGACGAATTTGCCGTGCTCCTGCCACAGACGACGCTGGCCGGCGCCGCCACGCTGGCGGAACAGATTCGCGAATCGGTGGCGCGAGGCCGGATCCATCGCGCTGATGGCCGGGAGTCTGTCGGCGAAGTCACTCTCTCCGTAGGCGTGGCCGTCGCGACGGCGGGCGAGAGCATGGAGCGGCTGATCGAGCGCGCCGATGCAGCCATGTATGCGGCCAAACGCTCGGGCCGCAATCGCGTCAGTCTGGCCGCGGAAGCGGCTGTGGGCTGAGGGGCTCTTCTTCCACTGTCAGCGCGTCGTGCTGTGCCCGTCGCCGCCGGGTGAGCAGCCGCAGCACGTTTGCCGTAGCCTGAACGCCGCCGATCACCATGTAAGTGAGCGGCTTGCCGCGGCAGAACATGGGGTGCGCGTTCGGTAACTGCACCCACTCGCCGGCGACGCCGACGCCGTAGAGCAGACGCAGCTCCCTGTGGATTCCCAACAGCGTGGCAATCCGCTTCAATTGCGTTGCATCGAGAGTGTGCCCGTCCGGCGCCGCGCGCAGTTGCGTGAACTCCTCGGGGGTGAGGCGCCCCAGCAGCACTCGAGCGTCCGCGTCGGACACTTCCCACTCGCGCATCAGACTCAGGAAGGACCTGATTGCGCTCGGGCTCACGCTCACCTGCTCCGCGGGCGCGTGTACATCGATGTAACGATCGCCGAGCCGGATGATCTTCACCTTCGGTCCTTCGGGGTGCAGGGGGTGCCCCGTCATCATACTCTGAAGCTCTGGTGCCGGTGGCGCTCTGTCAGTGCAGCGGAACCTTCCGGCGCTCGCCTCATTGTGAGACGAGCGTGCAGGCCATCGCGCTCCGCAGCTCCATTTTCAAGAGGAGAACGATATGCCAACTTCGACGGGTCACACCGCGGCCATCCGTGCCAAGAAAGTCATTGGGACGACCGTGACCGATCCCAGCGGCAAAAAGATTGGTGAAGTGGAGGATCTCGTGCTCGACAAACAGTCGAACAGCATCCTGTTCGCGGTGGTCGGGTTCGGTGGCTTCCTCGGCATGGCCGAAAAGTATCATCCGCTGCCGTGGTCCGCGCTGGACTACGACCCGCAAGCCGGCTCCTACATCGTGGATTACACGAAGGAGCAGCTCAAGGCCGCGCCGGCCGGATCCATCGAGGAGCTGACACGAGATGACGGGCTCGCGTACCGCGATCGCGTGTTCGACTATTACAAGGTCAGCCGGACGCCGCCGCCCACCCGCCCCAGCTAGAGTCCTCAGGCTGAGCGGGCGGGTCCCGTTGACGGCCCGCCCGCTTCAGACTACGGCGTCGGCAGCTCGGCGCGGCCGCCGGAGCGCTGGCGGATCAGGCGTGTCAGGTTCCGGCTGCTTGCGGCGTTGGCGGGACAGAAGAGCAGCAGCCGCAGGTGTGCCGAGCCCTCGATCGTGTAGGAGGTGTGCTCGAAGGCAATTTCCCCGATCCCGGGATAGGCCGTCGAGTAGACGCCCTCGGAGCAATTCACGATCTCCGAGCTGCGCCACAGGCGATGGAAGATGGGACAGGCCGCCGTCAGCTCCTCGATGAGCCGGTCGAAGGCGGGATCGTCGGCCGACTGACTGTAGTCGAGTCGCACCTTGGCCAGCACCCGGCGCGCGATGTCCTCCTGCTCGCTCGGGTCGCGCTGGAAGTCGGCCTCCGTCAACAGGATCTTCAACAGATTGCGCTCGTTGGCCGGCCGCGTGCCGAAGTCGGGGAAGCAGCGCGTCCAGATCTGGTTCCACGCAATCACGTCCCAACGCCGTGTCTGCACCAGCGCCGGCACGTTCACAGCGTCCAGCATCCTGCGTACGGCGGGCCGCACCTCTTCGCCGACCACCGGCGCAAGCGGTGGTGGTCGCTTCTGCGTGAGCATGAAAAGGTAGTCGCGTTCGGCAGGTGACAGTCCCAGCGCTCCACTGAGCCTTTCCAGTACCCGCTCTGA
>CAZLYG010000496.1:0-4123 GCA_964563075.1 uncultured Steroidobacteraceae bacterium
TGACGTACAGCTCGACCTGTTCGGCGACTACAAAAGCAACGTCGCTTTGTATCCGACGTTCCAAAGCTACTTTCGCACGCACCGGCCGCCGTTGCTGGCGGCGTGGGGCAGGAACGACCCGTTTTTTCTGCCCGCCGGCGCTGAGAGCTTCAAGCGTGATATCCCCCAGGCCGTAGTGCGGTTCTTCGATACGGGCCATTTCGCTCTCGAGACTCACGCGGGGGATATCGCGGGAGCTATCCGGGAGTTCCTGCCGTAACCGGGGCCGCGACTGACGCCAACGATGCGACCGCCACGACCGCCCGCCACGACCGCCCACGCCGCGACCGGCGCCTTCAGCCGGTCCGGCCGGGCGGCGGCCTGTCGGCCTTGCGAGGGCGCAACACCGCCCTGATCAGGTAGGCAAGGCCGATGAGGTACCAGGGCAGAAACACTATCGCCGGCCAAAGGGACCGGTAGCCTCCGTGTTGGAACAACATGTGGATTCCTTCCGGGGATGGCCCGGCACTGCACACCTGCAGTGGTGACCCCACCGACAGTGAGGCCACGTCCGCAACTCCGCAGTGCCCCTTTGGAGGGAGAGCGAGCCCGTCGGAGGAGTGAAGCGCTTCACCCACTGCATCGGGATGGGATAGGCATTTGACAAAGCCCACAATTCAACCGTCGGCGAGCTGAACAGATGCCAACCGACCTGTCGCAACGGCACGAGACGAGAGGGCACTATCGTGAAGACTGCCAACGAGCGCACCGCGGCCCCGGTAGTCGACTACAGCGAAGCGCGCGAGCGCGCCATCAAGTGGCTGGGCGATCGCTATCTGCTGGCGAAGCCGATCAACGCCGCCGCGCGGCGCCGGCCGGTGACCGTGAAAGTCGATTCGCGCACACCCCGGTAGGGTCGTTCCACCCAGTATCATGTCCGCACTACGCAAATACCGGCCAACGCTGAGCCGCCTCGCCGCTCCAGTCCGCGAGCTCGGGTTCTACGCGCTGATCGTGCTGATCGTCCCCGGCGGGAGCCTGATCGCCCTGGGCGCCTGGGCTCTGCGACATCGCGAAGCGGCACAGTCCAAAGCCGTCCGCCCGTAAATCGATAGGCCCTCGAGTCAGCCGCTCGTGGAGCAGCACGGGTGGCGCGGGTGGCGTTGCAATTTATCCCCCCACAGCCCGAATGCGGTATGTTCGCTGCCGGCCGATTCACTGTTGGAAACGCCGCACGTGAGCAAACCGATGACGAGCGAGGAGATCCTCGCAAACGTTCGAGCACTGGTGCCGGAGATTCACTCGCGGGTGGCGGAAACGGCCAGGTTGCGCCGTATTCCGCCTGACCTGGTCGCAAAACTGCGGGCCGCCGGAGTGTTTCGCATCATGTTTCCCCGGAGCTGGGGCGGCCCCGAGATGCCGCTGCCGCAGCAGGTCGAGCTCATCGAGACACTCTCATACGCGGATCCTTCGGTGGGCTGGGCCGTCAAGATCGGTACCGACAGCGGCTATTTCTGCGCTTTCCTGGAAGAGGACGCGGCACGCGAGCTCTATCCCTCGATCGACTACGCGACAGCGGGCCAGGCGCCGCCGAACGGCCGCGCAGTACGCGTCCCCGGCGGATATCGCGTTACTGGACGTTGGGGGTTTGCTTCGGGGTGTACGCACGCGGACGTCATGGTTGGAGGCTGCCTGGTCCTGGAGAGCGAAGGGGCGACCCCCGGCGGAATGATCTACATTCTCGCACCCGCCTCCTGCTTCGAAGTGGAGGACACCTGGCATGCGAACGGCCTGGTCGGCAGCGGCAGCCACCATTACAAGGTGCGGGACCTGTTCGTCCCCGAGCGCCATGTCTTCAGTCTGGCCGGGCCGGCGAAGATCGCCGGTCCGCTGTTTGCCGACGCAGGCTCGGCCACCGTGTTCATCCCAATGGCCGGAACACCGCTGGGTCTCATGCGTCGCGCGATCGAGGTGACGCTGGAGCTCTCCCGTGAGAAGGTAATCAGCCTCCCGCCGCCCCCTACCCTGATGCGCAACCTGCCGCGAGTAAGGCTCGCGCTGGCGCGAGCCCAAATGCTGTACGGGGCAGCACGTGCGGCGGTCTACGAGAGCGTGAACCGCTACTGGGAGGAGCTGCTGCGCGACGGGCATGGGTCGCTGCAGGCACGGCGTGACATGGGGCTGGCGCGCATTCACGCCCACCGCACAGCTCGCGAAGTGGCCCAGCTCATGTTCGATACGGTGGGGGCGCCCGCGGTCTATGAAGGCCTGCCGCTGGGCTCGCTGCTGCGGGATGCCATCGTCATCAATCAGCATCTGGGCTTCAACGACGGCGTGGTCGAGCGCCTGGGGGGCGTCATGCTGGGCGATTCGCCTGAGGGCGCGTTCATCTAGCCAACTGATCCCCCGGGGGAAATCCCCCCTGCCCCGGCCCCGGGGGCGCAGCCGAAATGAAATATACATATACGCAAGAAGTCTAATTCCGGAGGTTGAGCCCCGTGTGCCGGGGCCTATCATTTCAATGCCCCTCCACCCCCATCACGACGGGATACCCTCGACATTGGCTAGCTGGAAAGAACGTCTCACGGGTCAGATGCCGGCCGATCTCGCCCGCGAGATCGACGTGTACGAGGGCCAGATCGAGCTCAAGAAGCAGGGCAAGATCGAGGACAAGCTGTTCGGCGAAGCACGGCTGCGCCGCGGCGCCTACGGCCAACGGTACGACAACGGGCAACGGCACGACGGAATCACCCACCGCACGCTGGCTTTTCCCACTCCGGCCACCAAAGGGACGGAAACCACGTGGGATGCCCCGGGCATGCAGCGCATCAAGATTCCCTTCGGCGGTCTGAAGCCCGACCAGATGGATGTCCTCGCCGACGTGGCAGAGGAGTACTCCGATGCCATCTGCCACATCACGACACGTCAGGACGTACAACTGCACTACGTCCATATCGAAGACACTCCCGACGTCATGCGCCGACTCGCCTCGGTAGGCATCACTACGCGCGAAGCCTGCGGCAATACGGTGCGCAATGTGACTGCCTGCTCGATTGCAGGCGTTTGCCGTTGCGAAGCCTTCGACACCACGCCTTACGCGAAGGCCGTGGCTTACCACCTGCTGGGTCATCCCGACACCCAGGACATGGGGCGCAAGTTCAAGGTTGCCTTCTCCGGCTGCAAGACCAGCAGCTGCGGCTTGACCAACATCCACGACCTGGGGTTCATCGCCAAGACCTGGCAAAGTAATGGCGTGACGCACCGCGGATTCGAGGTGGTGGTCGGGGGCGGCCTGGGCGCCGTGCCCTACGACGCCAAGCTCTTCGAGGCCACCGTGCCGGAAGAGGAGATCATGCCGCTCGCACAGGCGACGTGCCGGGTGTTTGCACGCCTGGGCGAGAAGCGCAACCGCGGCCGCGCCCGTTTGAAGTTCCTGATCGAGAAAATCGGCTTCGATGAATTTCGACGGCTGGTGATCGAGGAGCGCAAGGTCCTGCCACACGATCCGCGCTGGACCGAGTACCTGAAGGATGTCGAGCGTTACGAGGAGCGGCCGGTCAGAGCCTCCGCCCCACTGAATCTGAGCAACCCCGATCCGGAGTTCGACGCCTGGCGTGCCACGAACGTGTATGCGCAGAGGCAACCCGGCTACGTCGTCGTCACGGTCACCCTTCCCCTGGGCGACATCACTTCGTGGCAGATGCGCCAGCTCGCCGACGTTGCCCGCAAGTACGTGGGCGACAACGTTCGCAGCACCGTCGAGCAGAACCTGATATTGCGCTGGGTGTCTGAAGCCGATTTGCCGGCTGTCTACGCCGAGCTCAAACGGTTGGATCTTGCCCTGGGTGGCGCCGGAAAGATCGAGGACGTCGTCGCATGCCCCGGAACTGACACCTGCAAGCTGGGTATTGCGGCCTCACGCGGGCTGGCGGCCGAGCTGCACGAGAGTTTCGTAGAGCGGCAGAAGCAAGGGAAGATCGACCCCGCCGTACGCGACCTGCACCTGAAGATGTCCGGCTGCTTCAACTCCTGCGGCCAGCATCACCTCGCCGACATCGGCTTCTACGGCGTCTCACGCAAGATCGGTGGCGCGACCGTGCCGCACTTCCGTGTGCTCATGGGAGGGGAGTGGGAAAACAACGGC
>CAZLYG010000497.1:0-4121 GCA_964563075.1 uncultured Steroidobacteraceae bacterium
GACGCAGCTGGTCCGCAAACTCCTCGCGCCTCGCCTCTATGGAGCCTGGTGCAGGCGTCCCGTCACCGAACTGCTCGAGGTGCGCGTGCACCAGGGTACCGATGCTGCGCGAGGTTTCCTGCACCCAGCTGAATTCCAGATCCTGCTCCAGCGACTGCTGAGCCAATGGCAGATGGGGCAGAGGCCCGAGCGTCTCCAGTTGCGGTGCCGTCCAGTTGGCCCGTAAGCGCCGCAGCGGCTGGGACTTTGGATCCTCGCGGGGGGCCGCTTCGGCGGCTGACGCGGACTCGAAGCTGCTGCCGAGAACAGGCCACAACCGTGCCAGCAGAGTGCCCGCCCGGACCGCGACCACACCGTCGGGTCGCCTGGGGGCCGCAGACAGGTGCAGCGTCTGTCGGGCCCGTGTTGCGGCCACATAGAGCAACCTGACCTGCTCGTTGGCCGCGCGAGCGGCCATCAGTCCTTTCAGGTACTTCCCTACCAGGCCGCCGCTGTCCTCACCGATCGCGGGAGCGGGAGACATGATGAGGTCGCTTTCACCTGCGGCGCGTGGCAGATCCAGCCAGCGCAACAGAGGGTCACGACTGCGCCCGAGGTCACGATCCAACGCGGGCAGCAGGACGTGGTCGAACTCGAGACCCTTCGCGCGGTGGATGGTCATGACCTGAACCGGAGGACTCGGCCCCATACCCGTGCCGGGTTGCGCGAACAACTCCGCGAGCAACAGATCCAGATCCTGCGGCCCGCGCCACTCGCCGGAGGCGACGCGATCCCCGAGCGCCAGGAAGAACGCCCGCGCATGGCGCAGCTCCGCCGCGGGGTATGCGTCCGCCGCCCCAAGCCGCAGCCACGTTGCCTCCAGCCAGTCCGGGAGAGAGCCCCTCCCCCGTTCATCCAACGCGCCGCGCAGAACCTCCGCGACTCGAGCCAGCCGCACCCGATCTCGCTCTGAGCAGGCCGCCAGACAGGTGGGATCTGCCATTGCCTCCCAGATCAAGCGGCCACGCTGGCTGAGCGCCGTGAGTGTGGCCAGTGAGACCCCGCACCACGGGGCTCGCAACACGGCCAGCCACGCGGTCCTGTCGGCGAGATGGTGTAGCGCCCGCAACAGGTCAACGAGATCGCGAACGATCGCAACTTCTCCCAAGGGAACGAGGTCAACGCCCACGCATGGGATACGCCGCTCCTCGAGTGCCGCAATGATGGGCACAGCGTGGGCTCGCGAGGCCACGAGCACGGCGACCGAGCATTGCACATCCATCATGCGCAGCTCCACGATGCGCTCGCTGAGCGCAGCTGCCTCTGCCGCGGGGTCTGCAAACAGGCGCAACCACACGGCTACGGGAGTTTCCGAGAACAGCCCCAGCTGCAGTCCTGCCGTCGATTCCGCTGCCGCTCTGGCGGCCAGACTGGGAATGAAGGCCACGGCACTCGCGCGCAGGTCATCGTGTTCGGGAAACAGCCGCGCGAAGGCAGCATTCGTCCAGTCGATCAATTTCGGAACCGAACGAAAGTTGCGCGTGAGCTGCAGCGCCTGCAGACGAAGTTCGCCGATGCCGCGGTCGCGTGCCCGCAGAAACAGCCCCACCTCCGCCTCGCGAAATTGATAGATGGACTGCATCGGATCACCGACTACGAACAAGGTACGCCCGTCCCCCTCGTCCCAACCGGCGATCAGTGCCTCGATGAGATCGAACTGCGCAAGCGAGGTGTCCTGGAACTCATCCACGAGGATGTGGCGCAGCGTCAGTCCAGTGCGCAGCGCCAGGTCCGTGGGCAGCCCGGCATCCGACAGCGCAGCCCGCGCAGCGCCGGCTATATACGTGTGGTCGACGCGACCCGACACGGAGAACTCCGCCTGCAGATGCGCGGCTGCCGAACGCAGCAGCCGCGAGAGGGCTTCAATGGCAGCCGCATCGCCCTCGTCGAGGGGCCCGGGAAGAGACGCGAGCTCGACCAGCGTCTCGCGAGCACCGTTGACGCCGCTAAGCCGCTCGAGGAGTGCCCGCAGCGCGCTCCTGGCTACATTTCCCTCGTACGCGCTGCCGAACACTTTCGCGCCGCCGATGACCTTGCGCCACTCGTCCTTCTGGGTGAGACAAAGCTGTGCGAGTCGCTTCCACGAAGCCAGGCACTCAGGTTGTGCTTCAAGCGGACCCACATCGGGGAGTAACGCGGCTTCGCGGCGCAGCGCCGCCGGAAGTCGCTCGCAAGCTCGGGTGAGGTGATCCCGGCAGACGTTGGCGAGGCTCGCGCTGACGCGCGCACGCAGGGCTCCCGGATCGTGAGCGAGGACGTGCGGCAACCAGTGCCCGCGCAGCTGCAGCATGTCCTCCAGCAGCTGCTCGACCTTGGCCCAGTTATTGTCCAACCGCTCGAACATCAGTTCCGCGTCTGCGGCGAGTCCCGCATGCCCTTCCGCATCGATGAGCGTCCGTCGAGCAGCTCGTCGATAGAGGTCGCGCGGGGAGTCTGCGACCACCAGGGATCCTCCAGCGCCGGCGGCCACGGGGAGCTGGCTGGCCAATCGGAAGTTGAAGGAGTCAATGGTCTGGATGCGCAGCCGCCCCGGGTCATCCGCAAGATTCCAGTTGCGCAGGACAGAGTGGCGCAGTGCGCGCTCCGCCAGCTCGCGAAGCCGGGCGCCCTGAGGTCCCTCGCTATCGATATCGCCGCGCAGGGCTCTTACCACTCGCGCGCGCATCTCCGCTGCGGCTTTGCGGGTGAAGGTGATTGCGAGAATCTCTTCGGGCTCGTCGACCTCCGCAAGCAGCCTTAGAAGCCTCTGAGTGAGGACCGTAGTTTTGCCCGATCCCGCCGGAGCCTGCAGCAAGACAGAGAGGCGCGGATCAGTTGCCTGCTCACGCGCGCGCTCATCGGCTGCTGCGATCGATGCGCCGTGACCAAGGGACGTCTCATTCATCGAGCGTCTCCTCCAGGATCTCCTCCTCAGATTGCGCGCGCTCGGCAATGCGGCAGAGGCCCTTCACATGGCAGAAGTCGCAGGCGCCCTGCTTCGGATCGACAGGCGCATTGCCGGCCACGAACCCCGCGGCCAGCTGCTCGATGATCTGCAGCCATTCGCGCCGGCGCAGCTCCCACGCCGCAGCACTGTCGCCCTCGCTCCCTTCCGGCGGGATGACTGCCTTGACCCTGGGAAGCAGCTGGGCAGAGCTCGCAATGCCGTCAAACCGCACTTCGCGCGCCGTCACATTCACGGTGGCCATTGCGACCGCCTGTTCGCCGACGGCTGCGAGATACGCCAGCAGCTGCGGATGTGAGGGTCGCTCTCCGTACCAGTCCGCGGCAGGGCGCTGGCCGCTCTTGTAGTCCAGGATCACGCGACCGCCGCTGCCCAGCTCATCGATGCGATCGATGCGGATGTTCATTCGGGCGCGAGCGAAGCTCAGGGGCTCCTTCAACTGCACCGCCAGGACACTTTCCAACTCGGTGGCCGCGACCGAGAACGGCGGCCGTTGTCTTTCCAGATCGCACAATGAATGCATCAGCCGCGATGTCCGGCGACGCTCTCGCCGCAGCATGGGCGAATCCAGGTCACCCCAAATGGCATGCGCCGCCGCGGCTACGCATTGCTCGATCAGCTCGCTTTGAGAAGGCGCGGCGAGGGCTCGCAGCCCCTGCGAGTCCCGCAGCCGGTCCCAGAACTGCTGGAGCGCCGCATGCAGCAGCTTGCCGCGGCTCTTCGGATCGACGCCCGGCTCAGGCGCGCCGAGCTCCGTGCTGTGCAAGCGCAACTCCGCGTAAGCCCGGAAGGGGCAGGTGTTTTGCAGCTCGATGCTGCGCGTACCCGAGGGGAGCGGCCGATCGACATCCCACGGCAATCCAACACGGTCATCCACGGCCTCGAGCAAACCGGGACGGCGGATGCGCGCCGGCAACCACAGCGGCTCGGCGCTGTGCACGGTACTCGGATGCCCTGGCGCGAACCTGGCCTGCGGACTTTTGCGCCGCGCCCGTGCAAGCCAGGGCGCCAGCAAGGGACTGGGCAGGAGCTCGAGGTCCCCGGAGCTGGCGGGCGTGCTCAAAACGAGCTCTCCCGCGGCTGCCCGCCACGCTCTGAGCAGCGCGTGCGCCTCCTTCAGCCTCCCAGCCGCGCTCGC
>CAZLYG010000498.1:0-4117 GCA_964563075.1 uncultured Steroidobacteraceae bacterium
GGCCTGGAGCTTGCCTTCCGCCCACTGACCTGGCGGCTGCACGTGAGCAGATCAGCAAGGCCACTCCCTGGCGGCAGGTGACCGACGACGACCTGGCGTCCTACCTGATGTATCCGAAAGTCTGGTTGGACTACGCGCGCGATCGCAAGCAGTACGGCGACGTGGGTATTCTGCCCACGCCCGTGTTCTTTTACGGTATGGAGCCCGGTCAGGAGATCAGTGTCGATCTGGAGCGCGGTAAGACTCTGATCGTACGCTTCGTCGCCGTCAGTGACGTGCACGAGGATGGGACGAAGACCGTCTTTTTCGAGCTCAACGGCCAACCGCGTGAAGTGCGTGTGGCGGATCGCAGCCAGATCCCTAAGCACCCGCCACAGCGCAAAGCCGAACCCGGCAATCCCCAGCACGTGGGCGCGCCGATGCCGGGCACCGTGGCGACGATCAGCGCGATCGTGGGCCGAAAGGTAGCGCGCGGCGACGTGCTTGCGACGCTGGAGGCCATGAAGATGGAGACCGCCGTCCGCGCGGAAGTCGACGGCGCAGTCGCCGAGGTGCTCGCGCGGCCGGGCCAGCAGGTGGATGCGAAGGACTTGCTCGTGGTTCTCGCTTAGGCGCGCACCCTGCGGGCCGCAGCCAGGGTCAGACTCAGGAAAGCCAGCATCAGCAGGTCGATCCGGCCGCCGCCACCTCCACTGTCGCCGGAACTGCCAGCCGCCGGCGCGGTCAGGGAAGCCGTCTCAGGCGACGCAACCGGCACATTTGTCGTGATCGTGCCGGAGTCGTTGGCGGGATTGGCGTCGTTCGAGGAGGAGACGGCGAATGTGATCGGGGCAGTCCCGCTCGCCGTCGGCGTGACCGTCAGATCGATCTCACGTGTCTGCCCGGCCGCCATCGAGCCTATGGAGCAGGTGAGGGTGCCGGAATTGGCCGTGCAGGCCACGCCCCCGGCAGTTGCCGACTGCACTGTGATGTCGGCCGGCACGTTGATGGTTGCCGTGACGTCGTTCGATGTATCGTCACCTAGAGCGCTGACGATGAGCGACAGCGCCAATGGCGTATTCATGCCGCCGCCGACACTTGCGTTCGGTGCCATGATGGAGACGTCCGGCGGATTGTACTGGGTGAGACACTGCGCCGACTGGATGCGTGCCTGGATCTGCTGCAGACTGCAGCTGGAGAATTGATTGCTCCCGTTGATCGTGGGTGACATCAGGTACGTCTGCGGCGTGCTCGCGCACGGCCCTGCCACGCCATCATGGGGAGCGTTGAAGTTGTGCCCCAGCTCGTGTGCTGCAATGAGGGCCGACATCGTGGTCGAGTGCCAGCCTTCCGAGAGACCTGCCGATGTCGCGCCGTTGCAGATCGAGCCCTGGTACGAGATGCCGACGATGTCGCCGTCCAGATTGCGGCCGGTCATCAGGTGTGTGACACCGAGAGTGCTCTGGAACGCATCGCCGCCTCGATACGAGCGCAGCTGGTTGAGAAGATCGTTCGGCACGGTCGTCGTGAATGGCTCGTTCGATGAGGTGATCACCGTGAGGGGGGCCAATGAGATCTTTACTCCAACCTGGGTCGAGAAAATGCCGTCGACGATGTTCATGCGCGCGATGATCGCGCCCTGCGGATCCGTAAAGGCCTGCGAGAATTCGTAGTCCGCCACGATTCCCGTCAGCAGCCGCTTGGTTGGGTATGGCGCCGCCGTGCTGCTCAGATCCGTCGCGACGTCTTTGAATACCTTGAGCGCTGAGAGTCGTTGCGAAGCGTCCGGGTCGGCACTCGCACTTCCGGACCCGGAAGCGCCGCCGGCATCGGCGGCGCTACCGTCAGCGTCGACGGTCGCGCAGAACCCGCTGCTCACGGTCATGATGGCATCGGCGAGCCGGTACATCACCGGTGCGTTGGCCGCGTCCGTATGCGGCTGAACCAGCGCGTCCCCAACATCACCCACGGGCTCGATGGCGTACAGCTCCGTGCCATCGAACAACATTCCACGCCAGCCCGCGCGCGTGCGTGTTATTCGCACCCACGATCCCGGTTGGCCATCGACGCTGCCGGCCAGCGGCTGGATGTCCGACCGTCCGCCGGGTACCGCACGCTGAATGCCCTCATTGGGCTGCACGGTCAGCTCGAATTGCTTGCCGAAGGCGCTCAGGCTCAGGTGTTGGTGAGCGCCGCCAGCACGCGATTCGATCTGAATGGCCTCGTGATTGAGAATCTTGTACGGCACGGCGGCGCTTGCCACCTGCGACATCGACACCCCGACGATCATGAGCAGGGCGACACCCAACGCGTCGCGTACCGGTTTGACCGGTCGACGATTTGACATTTATCCCCATCCCCGCACCCTCGAGGGGCACGGTGCGGCGTGTTTGTATTTGGGCCGCTTGGTGTGAATCCTGGCACAGAGTTGCGCGCGCGGGTGTGAGCTTGCTCACGCTGCATCGCGCTCGAGTGGGTCAGAAAAGCAACACGCGCCCGCAAGGCGCGTGCGACCAGACAGAATCTCGCGTGGGACTAGACAGAATCTCGCAGTGCGACGGCGGGATCGGCCAGCTTGTTGAGATTGGGTCGCGCGCGCGCAGCGATCAGCTTGCGGGCAGCCATCTGGTCCTTCGGATGATTGATGGTATCAATCGCCACGAGCTCGCCCCCGCGCAGGTAGCACGCACTGAAGGTGCGAGAAGTCGGGTCACCGCGAGTAACGACGGTGTCATAGCCCTGGCAAAGGCCGACGATCACGAGCTTGAGATCAAATTGGTCTGACCAGAACCACGGTACTTTGTCGTGTACCGTGGGAATGCCTATAAGGTTGAGAGCGGCGCTCGTGGCCTGCTCAAAGGCGTTGTCTACCGACTCGAGCCGCACTCGCAGGCCGTAGTGGAGATTGGTATGACTGGTGCAGTCGCCCGCGGCGTAGATGTCAGCGTCGGACGTGCGGCAATTCGTGTCCACCGAGATACCGTTGGAGCATTCGAGACCGGCGGCCGTGGCGAGCTCGTCGGCCGCGACGACTCCCACACCGATGACGACGAGGTCGGCGGCGTGTTGCGTGCCGTCCTCCGTCACGACCCAATGCACGCGGCCGTCGCCTGCGCCATCCACGAGCTCACGGACTCGGGAGTTGCAAAGGATCCGAACGCCGCGTCGAGTG
The DNA here is from genome assembly GCA_964563075.1 of uncultured Steroidobacteraceae bacterium. Taxonomy (GTDB): domain Bacteria; phylum Pseudomonadota; class Gammaproteobacteria; order Steroidobacterales; family Steroidobacteraceae; genus 13-2-20CM-66-19. Next base: position 3,152 of record CAZLYG010000498.1, read on the forward strand.
TGGTGATCGGTAAAGAAGGCGGAAATCTCGGGGCACGTCACCCGATTCATGACGCGGTCCGCCATCTCGAGGACAGTGGCCTCGAGTCCCAGTTCGCGCGCGGTCGCAGCCACCTCGAGTCCGATGTAGCCCCCACCCACCACTACGAGCCGGCGGCCGGGAGCCATTTCGGCACGGATCCGGTCGACGTCCTCGACGGTGCGCAGGTAGTGCACCCCGGCGAGGTCTGTGCCGGGAGCGGCGAGGCGCCGCGGCTTGCTCCCGGTGGCCAGCAGCAGACCGTCGTAGGCGATCGTCGAGCCGTCATCGACCCTTACCCGGTGCTCGCGCGGCGAGATCTCCACGACCCGGCGTCCGGTACGCAGCTCGACGCCATGGTCCGAATAGAAATGAGTGGGCCGAATCGCCAGCCGCTCGCGCTCGAGCGCACCGGCCAGATACTTCTTGGACAGGGGTGGACGCTGGTAAGCCACCCATGGCTCATCGCCGAGGACGACCAGCTTCCCCGTAAAGCCTTTGCGGCGTAGTGTATCGACGGCTTGGACGGCTGCCTGCCCGGCACCCACGATCACGATTTGCTCGCGCATCCGGCGAAGCATAGCGCACTGGCCGGATGCACCACGATGGGAAGAGATGTGGACAGCGCGCGCCAGAATAGTGCATGGTCCCCACAGGGCGCTGCTTCTTTTGCGCGCAAACTCTGTGATTTACCGGCAAGTCGAGCGTGGCATGAAAGCTGCAAAAACGTCCGTGGCTGTCGTCATATAAATAACGCCTGACTCCGACGGAGAGTTCGCACACATGAAACTGGTCACCGCGATCATCAAGCCATTCAAGCTCGACGACGTGCGCGCTGCGCTGTCCGATATCGGCGTTTCGGGCATGACCGTCACCGAGGTCAAGGGATTCGGACGCCAGAGGGGCCACACGGAGCTCTACCGCGGAGCCGAGTACGTGGTGGATTTC
>CAZLYG010000499.1:0-4096 GCA_964563075.1 uncultured Steroidobacteraceae bacterium
AAACAATCCGCTGCCGCTGCATGAACTCAGACGGCAACTATGTTGACACGCACCGGTTTCGGGGAGGTCGTGTGCCGCGAGGCGCAGATTGATGAGCTCCGGCGCCTCACGACATTGGAAATAGATCGTCGGGGGTATGACCTCGGTGACCGGGCTGAGGGAGAAGTCAGGGACGATCGCGGCGAGCCAGGAAGAGCCCGGCTGCGCCGGTGTGCCGGGGTGATCGGGCGAGGCGATGGGCAGTGGCTGCCCTAGGGCACCCCGCATTCAATGCGACTCCAAGCTTACGCGCCGCCGTCTCGTTGATCACCGCGGCGTTGTAGTCCGTCTCGGGTGGTACGGGGATGGGGGCAACGCGAAACCTTTGATCTTACAGGCACTTGCATTGTTTCCGGCGGCGCGGCGCGCCGCTGCGGTGTCCGAAAGCGGACATGAGGCGGATACTCAGCGCGTAATGGCCTCATCCGCGCAAGCGAGTGTGGGACAGTACACGGATGACACGTCTGAGCGTCAACCTGAACAAAATTGCCCTGCTGCGGAACTCGCGTCGCACGGGAGTTCCGGACGTACTGCGTTTCGCGAAACTCGCATATGACGCCGGTGCGGGGGGAATTACGGTGCACCCCCGGCCGGATGAACGACACATTCGCCGTGATGACGTATTCGCCCTTGCAGATCTCATGAGGCTCTGGCGTCCCGCGTTCGAGCTGAACCTCGAAGGCTACCCGGACGAGCGCTTTCTGGATCTGTGCAGGCGGGTGCGACCCGAACAGTGCACGCTGGTGCCGGATCCGCCGAACGTGTTCACCTCCGAGGAGGGTTGGAAAGTCGACGACCGCGACCGAGCGATCGTCAGCGACGCGGTGGTGCACCTGAAATCGATAGGCTGCCGGGTCATCGTATTCGTCGATCCAGAGGCCGGCGTCGTTGCACGGGTGCCGCAGACAGGCGCTGACGGAATCGAGATCTACACGGGGGCGTACGCGGCGGCTGCTCGGAAAGGGTCTTCCGGCACGCAGCTCCGGTCGTGCGCGGCTGCGGCGCAGATGGCGATCGACCGACGACTCCTTGTGAACATCGGACATGACCTGAATCTGCAGAACATACCGCCACTGCTCACGGCGATCCCGGCCATCGCCGAGGCATCGATTGGTCATGAGTTGACCGCCGACGCACTGGAAATGGGCTTCGAACGTGCGGTGATCGCGTACCAAAGGGCGCTGCAAGCCCCAACCGCAGACGGGAGCCCGCGCCTCGTGTGATGAAAAGCGGCTTGGCCGCAGTACACAACGGGGGGGGTGGGCCGCTCCGGGCATGCCCGCAATTCGCATGAATCGCAACGTCGCCTCAGTTCTGGCCCTGTTGGCTACGGTCGCGGTGCTTGGCCAGAGACCTGCCGCCGCGCCGCTCGCCGCTGGCCCCGCACGTTCCGCGGCCGCCGCGGTGAGCCATACACAGACGAGCCCAAGTCCGGCTGCAGGGTGTCAGCCGGACGCCAACTGTGAGCTCCTGCCCGCCAGCCAGTCCGGGCCTGGAGAGCCTCGTGCAGCTGGTTTCTGTCGCAGTCGAGCTCACCCTCGCGGCACGCCCAGGCCGTGCAGCTGGATGGCCCCGATCCGGATTACGACCATGACAAGGACTGGTGTCTGCCGGAGGGCCCCGCGCGTCCCCGGTTGAATTTCCTCATTCTGACCGTGCCGGACCCGTGCGCCTCATGTTATAACGTGGTATAACGTCGCCATGAAGCTCGTCCTGCGTCGCGTCGGCAACTCGCTTGGCATCATCGTGCCGCGGGCCACTCTGGCTGACTGGAAGCTCGGAGAGGGGGATCACCTGGAGCTCACCCCGACAGCCATCCGGCCACCGGCGGGACGTGGTCTCTCCCATGAAGCGCTCGATGAACTGAAGCGATCGATCAGTCTCGCGGTTGTGAAGAGCTTCACTCCGAGCCAAATTCGCGCGCAGATCCTCGCCAACCTGCATCGCTGGAGAGCTCAGGGCGTGTGGGTCACCGCTTACGACGAGTGGCACGACATTGCATTGAGTGGTGACGACGGCCGCCTGTTTGCGACGATGCTCGGACGGGACGAGGAGGCTATTCGCCTCCGCCAGTCGATGCCCTATGTCGGCTTGCTGTCCCGGCGCGAAGTGAGGCAGCTCCATGAACAAGCAGCAGCTTGACCATATCCTGCGCGCGGCGGGCCGCATCACCGGCGAGAAGCGGTTCGTCATCATTGGCAGTCAGTCGCTCCACGGAAAATTCCCCAACCTGGCAGACGATATCGTGCGTTCCGTCGAGGTTGACATCATTGCTACCAAGGCCACCGATCGCACTGAGTGGCTGAATGCGATCGGAGTCGACTCGTCGTTTCACGAGACGTTCGGCTACTACGCCGACCCGGTGGATGAAGCAACGGCGACTCTTCCCAAGGGATGGAAGGGCAGGTTGGTCAACCTCCCGCCCGGTGACACCGAAGGTGTTCAGGGGCTGTGTCTGGATCCGCACGACCTCGCTATCGCCAAGTACGCGGCAAGGCGCGAGAAGGACCTCGCTTTCACGAGAGAGCTGGCCAAGCGTGGAATTGTCGCACGTGAGAAGTTGCTGGAGCTTCTCGACCAAACGCACGTACCCCACGACGTGCGCACCCGCATGCGCGACGACATCGAGCGGGATTTCAAGCGCCAGCCTACTTGATAATGGCCGTTGCCCGTACCGTTCGGAAAGGCCGCGGAGACCTCCGGGCTGCAGGAGCATCCCGTGGCCTTCCTCCCCGGAATCTTCCTCAGCGGGCCAGCAGCGCGATTTTCCCGAGCACGTGACCGGCCTCGAGCCGTTTGTGCGCTCCGGCTGCATCGGCGAGCGAAAACTCGCCGCCCACAGGGACGTGCATTTTCCCCTGCTCCACGGCCTTGTTCAGGCGCTCGAGCTCGCGGCTCCCGGCAACGAAGTTATACAACGTCATCATGCGCGCGCTGCCGCGTGGTCGCGGAAGCGGTTCGATCCCGAAGAGATAAGCCACCTGGCCCTGACCGTCGTGCCGCAGCGCGTCGATGCAGTGCTCCAGCCCATCGCCCCCGGCCAGCCCCAACACGGCATCTACACCGTCAGGGGCGAATTGCTTTGCGGCCGCGGCGATGTCTCCGGTGCGGCCGTTCACGACCGCATCGGCTCCCAGTTTGGTTGCGAGGGCCAGACCTTCGTCACTCGTTGCCGTGGCGAGTACTTTCGCGCCGCGTAGCTTGGCAATCTGCACCGCGAGAGTTCCCACGCCACCGGAGGAACCGTGGATGATGATTGTCTGGCCGCGCTTCAGGTGCAGGACATCATCGATTCCCTGCAGCGCCGACAGTCCACTGATGGCGAGAACGCTGGCTTCGACGGCGGTGATTTCCTTGGGAATGTGCGCGATGCGATCTGCTCGCGCTTTCACGTACTCGGCGTAGAAACCATAGCCCGTGCCGTACACCTCGTCTCCGACTTTAAAATCGTGCACGTCAGGTCCCATGGCGACGATGGTGCCCGAGCCGTCTCCGCCGAGGACGGCCGGGAAGCGCATGCGGGGGTTCGGGTGCTCGCGGAATCCCAGCTCCCAGACCGCGACAGCGGATGCGCGCACGGCGATCAGTACCTCGCCAGGCCCAGGAGTGGGGACCGGTAGCTGATGGATCGTCAGCACCTCCGGTCCCCCACCCTTATCGAAGGCAGCTGCCCGCATTGTTTGCGGGATGGCCTGCGTCGCCGCGGTAGACCCCGCTGAGACGGCAAGAGTCAGGGCAACGACGACGAGCAGGGTCAGACTTCTCATGGGGCCCTCGAAAGAGGTGTAGTCGAGCACGCGGTCAGGGATCAATCGCCGTGGCTTCCGGCACGGGCGCAGGAGTTTCCCCCTTTGCCGGTAGCCCAAGCCTTTCCGCTTCACCCGCGGGTGCCCACAGGATCAGCACTTTGGCCGGCCCTGACTTCGGGACCAGGTGCCGCACGTGGTCACAGGGCCGGACGAAGCCGAACATGCCGGGCTTCAGCAGGTACAGCTTGCCGAACACATCGTGCCCATAGACACCCGAGAGCACCTAGATGACCTCCACCGCCTTGTGC
>CAZLYG010000500.1:0-4077 GCA_964563075.1 uncultured Steroidobacteraceae bacterium
AGCCGATCGCGGCATCGCCCCACACGTTGATGCAGAGCTTGTCCGGGTGGACCAGTTTTGCGCCCATGGCAAGCCCGAGGCCGTAGCCGAGCTGTGTGGTCTTGCCCCAGCCGATATAGGTCAGCGGCTGCGTCGTGCGCCAGAAGGGCATCAGCTGATCGCGCGGGCTGCCGGCATCGTGCGTGATGATCGTGTTGGCGACATCGACGGTGCGCTGCAGCTCCCACAGGACCCGATAAGGGGTCATCGGCGTCTCGCTGGAGGTGAGCCGCGGCTCCCACTCCCGCATCCACTCGGCCGTAACGCCCTGAATCTCACTCACCACCCGCGTGGCATCGCGGTTGCCGGACACCTTCTTGCGGCACTCCGCCACCAGCATGCGCAAAGTGAGCTGCGCGTCGCCGACCAGGGCATGCTGGACCGGAACGCATTTGTTGATGTCGGTCGGATCGACGGTCGAGTGGATGACCGTCTTGCCCTCGGGAATGGCAATCGCGAAGGGCGACTCGGTAAAGCTGCAGCCGATGCCGAAGATCAGGTCCGCATTGCGCAGGAAGTGGGGCACCGTCTTCGGGTGTGCGTTACCGCCTGAGCCGAGAGCCAGCCGATGCGTCTCATCGAACGAGCTCTTGCCCGGCAGGCTGGTGCACACCGGGATAGCGAGCAACTCTGCGAGCTCGCGGAGCTCTTTGTAGGCGTCGGCCCAGTGCACGCCCTGACCGGCGTAGATGACGGGCCGCTCGGCGCGCATCAGCATCTCGGCAGCCTTGGTCACCGCTTCCGGATCCGGACCCGAGCGCGCGCGCACGGACGGCGTATAAACGAGAGGCTCCGGAACCTCGTCCTGGAAGGCGTCGTAGGGAATCTCGACGACGACGGGCTGCGGGCGGCCGTTGCGTAGTTGCGTGAACGCGCGACGGAAGATGTTGGGAACTTCAGCTCCCACCGTGACAGGCTCGGCGTGCTTGGAGACCCCTGCCATCTGCAGCGTGGAATTGAAGTTGAAAGGCACGTGGGCGAGGCGCCGCGGATAGCCCGCAGGCAACACGAGCACGGGCACGGAGTCGCCAAAAGCCTGCGCAACGCCCCCGTAGGCGTTCTCGGCACCCGGCCCATGCTGCATGCAGAAGGCGCCGATCAACTTTCCGCGGGTGAGCCGCGACACCGCGTCGGCCATGTGCAGCCCGATACGCTCCTGCCGGACAATGACAGTGCGGATGTCGGCGATCGCCGCTGCTTCCAGCAGGGCATTGCGCGGGTATCCGAACAGGACGTTGACTCCCTCGCGCTTGAGAATCTCGGCAATCGCGGCAGCGGCTTTCACTCGAATACTCTCCTTAACGACTCTGCGGCCGGCCCGCTAGTGCGGGCCAGGGCCGCGAAAATGCGCCGGCCCGCAAAATGGGCCGCCCCGTAAATGGGCCAGCCCATCACTATGCCTGCGGGGTGTAGCGGCCTAACAGCCACCAGGTGGCCAAAGGAGCTTCATTGCGCAGGAAAAGATGACGTCTGCGCCGCCTCCAGCGATCGCTCGCGCTGCTCGCGCAGGATGCGGCCGTCGTAGCGGTGCATGAACAGGCAGCCGATGAGCGTCAGCAGCGCACAACCGGACATGTAGTAGCCCGGGCTGATCGGGGAGCCGGTCGCATCGACGAGCGCGTTCGCGACCAGCGGCGCGATGCCGCTGAATATGGAAAACGCGAGATTGAAGGAGACCGCGACACCGCTGAAGCGGATTCGGGTGGGAAACAGGTCGGCGGCCGTGGCGCACATCGGGCCATTGACCAGGGAGGCCGCCAGGCCGGCCCCGGCGAACAACCACAGCAGCCCGAAGCTGCGATTATTGACCGCTTCGAAGAACGGCACGCTCAACACCGTCAGCAGCAACGCGCCCACGGCAAGAATCCAGCGCCGCGGAATCCGATCACCCACCCACGCGGCTGTCAGCAGACCGCAGGACAGGACTGCCAGACAGACGTTCTGCGCAACGATGCCTTCGCTCGCCGTGTAGTGCATGGCCTGCGGCAGGTAGGAGGGCATGGCAAACAGCAGCCCGTTGAACGCCGCCGTGGCGATCATCGTCGAAATCGCCACGAACACCGAGGCGGGCTGCGTGCGGACGAGCTCGAAGAAGGGCACGCGCGCGCGCCCGCTTTGCTTGAGCAACTGGAATTCCTTGGTCTCCTCCAGCGACAGGCGCAGCCAGAAGCTGATGAAGCAGAGCAATCCCCCCACCAGGAAGCCGATGCGCCAGCCCTTCGCCACGATGCTCGGCTCGCTCATGGTCGCGTGCACGATCAGGCTCAGCAGAGCGGCCACCAGCACCCCGGAGTTGACGCAGAAGAAAATGAAGCCGGTCGCGAAGCCAGCGGTCTTCGGGGCGGTCTCGACCACGTAGGTGATGGCGCCAGGGAGCTCTCCGCCCAGGCAGAAGCCTTGCAGCAGGCGCAGGCACACGATCGTGATGGTCGCGCTCACGCCCCAGCTGGCATAGGTCGGGACCAGTCCCATGGACAGCGTCGACAGCGACATCACCAGCATCTGGACGACAAATACGCGCCGGCGGCCGTATCTGTCGCCGAAATGGCTGAGAACGATCCCACCCAGGGGACGGGCCAGGTAGCCAACGGCGAACACCGCGAAGGACTTCAGCGTCGCTTCCAGGGGCTTGGAGGATGGAAAGAAGGCCGATCCGATGTACTGGGCGAACATGCTGTAGATGACGAAGTCATAGAACTCGAGCGCCCCGCCCAGGCTGGACAGGATGATCGTGCGCCATTGCTTTCGGCCGATGCCGCTGGTCGCCGTGGGCGCGTGGGTGGGTGTCATACAGAGGTCCCCTTGCTCGTGGCGTAGCGCCGCAGTCTGCGCTGCCTGGGTGCTCCGATTAGTGCCGCAGCCAAATAAGCAGCTGTGGTCACGCGGAAAAAGCGGGTCCGGAAGCTCGTTCCCGGCGGGCTCGCCCAAAGCGCCGCATATTACCCGGGCCGTGGGGGAAAAAATGGATACTTAAGACTTCTAGGGTTGATTCTTAAGCAAAAAAATACGATGAATGCAGCTTAGACGAGGTACAGAAAAGCGTGAGCACCCGATCCAGTCGAAGAGACTTTCTGAAGGTCGTCGCCGCCGGCACGACGGCGGGCTTGACGGCTTGCGCTCTGGCGCCCCGCCGCGCGTTCGGCGGCTCTGCGGTGCAGCCGCTGGCCGCCCATGTGCTCACGGATAACGTAGTGCAGATCACCGGTCTGGGCACAAACGCCGTGCTGGTGACCAACCCGGACGGATCGCTGCTGGTGGACTGTGGACCGGCGGAGCGCTCGGCCGAGCTGCTGCGTTTCATTGCCCAGTATCCCGGCGCGGGCAAGGTGAGTGTGCTCTACAACACCCATTGGCATTGGGACCACACCGGCGGCAACGAGCGATTTGCCAAGGCCGGGGCTACGATCACCGCGCACGAAAATACGAAGCTGTGGCTGGGCGAAAATTTCTTTTCCAATTGGCAGGGCAGGCGGTACTTGCCGCGGCCCAAAGAGGCTTGGCCGACCCGCACGTTCTACACTTCGGGTAAGACCACGTTCGGCAAGGACGAGGTGGTCTATGGGTACTTGCCTCGCGCGCACACGGATGGTGACGTCTACATATTCCTGCCACGCCAGAACGTGCTGGTCGCCGGCTGCCTGGTCTCGGTCGGGAGCTATCCGATTCTGGACTACACCACCGGTGGGTGGCTCGGCGGCATGGCAGATGCGAGCAAGGCACTGCTGGAAGTGGGCGATGAGAAAACCCTCATCGTCCCGGGCAAGGGCCCGGTGCAGGGACGCGCGGACGTGAAGGCACAGACGGATATGCTCGTGACCCTGTTCGACCGGCTGAAAGGGCTGATGCGCAAGGGCATCGGCATCGACGATCTGCAGGCCAACCCGCCGACGAAGGAATTCGATGCCCGCTGGGGCGATCCCAAGCTGTTTCTGGCAAACGCATACCACGGCCTGTGGGGCCATGTGCGCGAGCTGGGCGGAATAGTCTAGGAAGGCGAATGACCCGTAACTGCATCGCGCGTTTCTGGTTGACGGCTGT
>CAZLYG010000501.1:0-4075 GCA_964563075.1 uncultured Steroidobacteraceae bacterium
CTGCCGCTGCTGCCTTCCGGCCCTGACGGGATTCACGACTGGTCGTCGCGGAGAAACCGGTACGAGCTACCATCGACCGTTAGAATCTGCGCGTAACTCTTTGACTGCCCTGGCGGTTACGCCCCGTCTCGATCGGGTGCGCGTGCGCCAGGGCGGGCGATCCTATCACACGGGAGGGGGTCGGCCGGCGCCTCGCAAATGACCATGGCGCTGCCGGCGACCGCTCAGCCGCATTGCGCTATTGTATGGCCTGCTGCGAATCAAGAACGAGGACAAAGCCGTGCGAACCCTGTCCGTCATCCTGGCCTGTCTCGCCCTGTGCGCCTGCGCAACGAGTCCTTACGACGACGAGCAGGAGCAGGACTTCCAGTACATCCCGTCTGCGGCCGCAAGCCCGCGAGGCTCGGTGCTGTTCGACGCACAGGATGTGCGTGAGGCGCCGTGGAGTAATGCGTTCAGGAATGCACTGCGCAGTCCCGCTTACCTGGACGACGGTGACAAACCGAACATCCAGCGGCTGGCGAGCCAGCGGTTTCTGAATCTGGGGCCAGGGCTGCTTCCATAGCATCGCCCCTGCGGAGAATAGAGGCCACAATCTGCGCAATATTTGCGGAGATTACCGTGGCGATTCACCGCAAGAGTGGGATTACTCGGGGCAGACTATTGTTTTTGGTGGCGGAGAGAGTGGGATTCGAACCCACGAACACCCGTTAAGATGTTACTGGAATTCCAGTCCAGCGCCTTCGACCGCTCGGCCATCTCTCCGCATCAATGACTTAGGGGCGGTAGCTCGATCCCTCTTGAGCTCGAGAGGGGGCCCCGCGCGAATGATACTACGCCGAGGGTGTGGGTTTGGCGGTCACGAACGAGGGGGGCTCATCCAGGCACGGGTCGGACTCCTTGCGAGGCGGCGGCGCCGGGGTGTTGAGCTGCGGGATCTTGAGCGCGCTGCCGGTGTCGGCCGGGTCGAGGCCTGGCGGGGTTACGAGTAAGGGCACGCTCTGCGCCTTCATGTAAGGCTTCGGGTCGTGGCAGGTGCCCCCGATCCTGGACATCCAGCGGAACGGGTGACAGCCGGACAGCCCCACCAGCAGGGCCAATGATGCCACCTTCGCAATCGTGCCCCATCTCATCTCATGACCCCCGCGGCCCGCAGATCGGCGAGCAGCTGCGAATGATGCGTCGATGACAGCTCCGTCAGCGGGAGCCGCAGCGCGCCTTCCATCAGTCCCATGCGCGCCAGTGCCCATTTGACCGGAATGGGGTTGGTTTCCAGAAACAGATTCCGATGCAGCGCGGCCAGCGACCGGTCGAGTCGTTCAGCTTCTTCTGCATGACCCTTGCGAGCCGCCGCCACCATATCGGACATGCCGCGCGGCGCAACGTTCGCGGTCACGGAAATCACACCCTTCGCGCCGGCAAAGATGGCCTCGCGCGACGAAGCGTCATCGCCGCTGATCACCGCGAACTCCTTCGGACAGGCCGCAACGAGCTCGCGCACGCGGCTGGTCTGCGCGACTCCCTCTTTGACGGCCACGATGCCCGGAAGTTGCGCGAGGCGCGCCACCGTGGCCGGCAGCAAATCCACGGCTGTCCGCGAGGGGATGTTGTACAGGATCACCGGAACGCGCGTGGCCTCGACCGCAGCCGCAAAGTGGCGATACAGCCCTTCCTGTGTGGGACGGTTGTAGGCCGGAGTAACGATGAGCAGAGCGGAGATCGGGAGCTCCGACAGCCAACGCACTCGCTCCACGGTGGCGGCCGTGCTGCTGGTGCCCGCTCCGACGATAATCGGTACGCGGCCATTGACGTGCGCGCAGGCCCGCTGCGTCAGCTCCCGCAGCTCCGAGTCCTGTAACGTGGCACCCTCGCCCGTCGTGCCGGCAACGACGATGCCATCGGTGCCGTTGGCGAGATGAAAATCGAGCAGCCGCTCCCACGCGGGGAAATCGACGGCGCCATCGGCCCGCATGGGGGTGACGATGGCAACCAGACTACCTGAGAACATGGAATTTTCCGCAATTCATCCAGGACGCACGCAGCGCGCAACAATAGCAGATTTAGCCCGTGCTCGGACTCGGCCGGTCTGCCGCGCCGCGCAGGGCGCTCCGGTTTTCGTGCACCAGGATCGCAAGCCGGCCTCGCTCCCGGTACACTGACCGCCGCTCTGTAGGAAACTGTACCGCCCACGCCAAGATGAAGCAGCACCTGGCCGTTTCGGCGATCGGCAGCGACCGCACTGGGATGGTCCACGAGCTGACTCGCGTGATCAGTGAGTGCGGTGGCAATATCAGCGAAAGCCGCATGGCGAACCTCGGCACCGAGTTCGCGATGCTGTTGCTCGTGTCCGGAAACTGGCACGCGCTGGCGAAGCTGGAAACCGAGCTGAAACGACTCGCCGAGACCAGCAGCCTCAGCATCCACCTGAAGCGCACCGAGCCGCGCGCCCCGCGCACGGACATGCTCCCGTACTCGATCGACGTCGTGTGTCTCGATCAGACCGGCATCGTGTCGGGCCTGTCCGGGTTTTTCGCGACGCGGGGCATCGACATTGCGGAGGTCTCCACGCGCAGCTACCCGGCGGCGCACACGGGAGCGCCGATGTTTTCCGTGCAGATGATCGTCAACGTTCCGAGCCGCATCCACGTCGCCCACCTGCGAGAGGAATTCATGGAGTTCTGCGATTCGCTGAATCTCGACGCCATCCTCGAGCCGGTGAAGTCCTGATGGGCGCCCCGAAGATCGGCAGCAAGCCCGCGGACTTCTCCCTGCCGGCCACCGGAGGCGATACCTGGCGCCTGAAGGAGGCCGCCGGCGAGAAGCTCGTCATCTATTTCTACCCGAAGGCCATGACGACGGGCTGCACACGCGAGTCGCAGGATTTCCGCGATCTGCACGCCCGATTCCGCAAGGCCGGCGTGCGGATCGTCGGCATTTCGCGCGACAGCGTGGCGTTGCAGGAGAAGTTCAAGGCCAAGGAGCACCTGCCCTTCGAGCTGCTCAGCGATGCGGACGAGAAGGTGTGCAAGGCGTTCGATGTCATCAAAGAGAAGAGTCTTTATGGCAGGAAGTACCTGGGCGTCGAGCGCAGTACGTTTCTGTTGGATGCGACGGGCGTCCTGCGCCAGGAGTGGCGCAAGGTGAAGGTGCCCGGCCACGCGGAGGAAGTTCTTGAAGCGGCGAAGTCTCTCTGATCCAGGACCCTCGACGGGCGCTGCCGGCGATATGGCCGAAATGAAGGCGCGACCGCGAACGGGACGCCGGCTGTTCGTGCTGGATACCAACGTGCTGATGCACGATCCGACGGCGATCTTCAGATTCGAGGAGCACGATGTCTATCTGCCGATGATCGTGCTCGAGGAGCTGGACGCTCACAAGAAGGGGCTCTCGGAAGCCGCACGCAACGTGCGCCAGGTGAGCCGCTTCCTCGATGACATGATGCGCGATGCGACCAAGGAGCAGATCGATCGCGGCCTGCAGCTGCCCAGCGGCTACTCCGGCAATCATGGCAAGAAGCCCTCGACCGGACGCCTGTACTTCCAGACGCGGCAGCACACCAACACCCTGCCGGCGGGCTTGCCCGGCCAGGGGAGCGACAACGCCATCCTCGCGCAGACGCTGGCCCTGCAGAACGAAAGGCCGGATTTCCGCGTGATCCTGGTGTCGAAGGACATCAACCTGCGCATCAAGGCGGCGGTCGTCGGCGTTCACGCGGAGGACTACTACAGCGACAAGACGCTGGAGGATTCGGACGTCCTCTACAGCGGCATGACCGTTCTGCCGCCGGACTTCTGGGAGCAGCACGGCACCGACATGCGCTCCTGGAAGGAAGGCGAGCGCACGTTCTACTCCCTCACCGGTCCGGAAGTGGCTCATTGGGGGGTGAATGAGGGCCTGTACGAGGACAGCCCCGAGGGCATCGAAGGCATCGTCCGGGAGATCGAGGGCACCACGGCAAAGATCGAGCTGCTGCGCGACTACCGCAACGAGCGGCACAACATCTGGGGCATCGTCGCCCGCAACCGGGAACAGAACTTCGCTCTGAATCTGCTCATGGACCCGGAGATCGATTTCG
>CAZLYG010000502.1:0-4075 GCA_964563075.1 uncultured Steroidobacteraceae bacterium
GCAGGTTGAGGATGGCGCGCAGGTGGTTCTCGAACTGGCTGGTCTCCGCGCCCTCGATGGTCCAGTGGCCGGAGTTGTGCACCCGCGGTGCCATCTCGTTCGCGATCAGCCGCCCGGAGCGCACGAAGAATTCGATGGTCAGGATGCCCGTATAGCGGAATTTCTCGAGCACGCGCCGCAGATAACCGGCGGCGAGCCGCTGCCAACCTGCCGGCCCGTACGGCGCCCGTGTGAGGCGCAGGATGCCCTCTGCGTGCACGTTGCCGTTGAGCGGGTAGATGGCCATTTCACCGCGGCGGCTGCGGGCGCCGATGATCGACACCTCGCAGTCGAAAGGAACCAACTCCTCGTACAGCAGTGGCGCCGAGCCCAGCGCCTGCCAGGCAGCCTCCGCCTGCTGTGGGGTGCGGATCACCGCCTGTCCTTTGCCGTCATACCCCATCCGGCGCGTCTTGAGCACGCCGGGGAGGCCGATCTCGCGCAGCGCGCGGATGAGCTGGGGTCGCGAGCCGATCGCCCGCCAACGCGTCGTCGGAATGCGCAGCTGCTCGAAGAGCCGCTTCTCGCTGACTCGATCCTGCGCTGCCGCCAATGCCGCAACCGGCGGACAGATGTGCGTCGTGCGCGGCAACGCCCTGAGGGCGGCAACGGAGACATTCTCCCAGTCGAAGGTGAGGACCTGGGAGCGCTGCGCCAGCTCGAGCAGCCGCTCACGATCGGTGAATTCCCCCGCCAACAACGGTGCGACCTGCCCGGCCGGTGCCGTCGCCGTCGGATCCAGGAACAGAAAGTCGAGCCCGAGGGGGTCACCCGCCAAAGCGAGCATGCGGCCGAGCTGGCCGGCGCCCACGATCCCGATGGTCATGGAGTGCGGCCCGACGGTGCGATTGTCGCGCCGAGAGTTGGGCGTGGCGCCGCGAGCGCGGAGCTCATTTGGGCGTGCGGGGGTCGGGATTGGACAGCACGGCGGCAGTCTGGCGCGCCCGGAAGGCTTCGAGCGCTGCGGCGACCTCGGGCTGCCTGCTGGCGATGATGGCCGCGGCGCACAGGGCTGCGTTGGTCGCGCCGGCCGCACCGATCGCGAAGGTCGCCACGGGAACACCGGCGGGCATCTGCACAATCGAAAGCAGCGAGTCCAGTCCGCCCAGGGACTTCGACTGCACCGGCACTCCCAGAACGGGCAGGGTGGTTTTGGAAGCGGTCATGCCCGGCAGATGCGCGGCGCCACCCGCGCCGGCGATGATGACCTGCAGGCCCCGCGCGCGGGCCGTCGATGCGTATTCGAACAACAGGTCCGGTGTGCGATGAGCGGACACCACGCGCACCTCGTGGGGGATGGAGAGCTTCTCCAACATGTCGGCGGCCGGCTGCATCGTTTCCCAGTCCGAAGCAGAGCCCATGATGATGCCCACGAGCGGTGTCATCGCAGCATTGTACCTAAGTTACATTCGCCGGTGTGCCCCCGAGCGGGGCGACTTCAGCGCGGTGCCTATCCGGTGGAATCGCGTTCAAACAGCGCGCGCAGCAAACGGAACAGCTCGCGCCCCTGCGCTCCGATGCGCCCCGGACCTGTTCCCTTCGCCTCGGCCATCAGGCGTGCGCGCTCGCTCTGAGCGGCGGCGACCTGGCGCGACCAGACACTTCGGTCGAGTCCAGGGCGCCAACGTTCCAGCTCCTCCAGAGCGTCCGCACCTTCGGTGAGCAGACGTTCGCGCCACTCCTCGATGCGTTTGAATCTCTCCGCGTCACGTGACGACTGCTCGCTGCGCGCATTGAGCGCGGCGCGGATGGGATCGAGGTCCACATCGCGCATCAGCTTGCCGATGTACTGACGCTGGCGCGCGCCACCGCCGCGGCTGGTCGTGCGACGCGCGAGGCGAATGGCATCTGTGAGCGTTTCGGGCAGATTCAGCGCGTCGAGTTCTGCATCCCGCAATCCGATGAGTTGTTCGCCGAGGTCCTGAGCTTCGTGGGCAGCGCGCTTGCGCGCACTCTTGCTGGGGCGATCGTCGAGAGAATCCTCCAGGTCGTCGGTTGGATGGGACATCGAGTGCTGGCAGCGGCCGGGAAGGCCAGGAAGGATTAGGGAGGCCGCAAGGCTAGCACGACTCGTCGATCGCGTCCGATGGTGAATGGCCCGCGCCCGAGTGGCTGCTACAATGCGGCGATGGCAGCAGCGGACGATGAAAAGGGAGTTGCGCAACTTCAGGATGTCGTGAGCTTTGCGCTCCAGGAGGCGCAGCGGCGTGGAGCATCGCAGTGTGAAGCCGATGCCAGCGTCAGCCAGGGTCTGAGCGTCTCCGTCCGCTTGCGGGAGGTGGATACCGTCGAGTACCAGCGGGATCGGGGCCTCGGCGTCACGCTTTACTTCGGCAAGCGCAAGGGCTCGGCGAGCACTTCGGATCTGAGCGCGCAGGCGGTGCGCGACACGGTCGAGAAGGCGGCCACGATAGCCCGGTTCACCGCCGAGGATCCTTATGCCGGCCTGGTTGAGCCCGAAGCCCTGGCGCGTGAGATTCCCGACCTCGACCTGGATCACCCCTGGCAGCTCGCACCGGAAGAGGCCATCGAGCTGGCGCGCAGATGCGAGCAAGCGGGCCTGGGGGTGGACGCACGCATTGCCAACTCAGATGGCGCTTCCGTCGGCACTCATCGCCACATCGGCATGTACGGCAATTCGCACGGATTTCTGGGTGGCTACGCGGGCACGAGCCACTCGGTCAGCTGCTCTCTTATCGCTCAGCAAGGCGAAGAGATGCAGCGTGACTACTGGTACACCACTGCGCGTGACCCTGCCGATCTGGAATCGCCGGAGGTCATCGGACGCACGGCCGGGGAGCGAACCGTAGCGCGGCTGGGCTCTCGAAAGCTCGCCACGCGCAAGTCGCCGGTGCTCTTCTCTCCGGACATGGCACGCGGGCTGTTCAAGCACTTCATCGGGGCCATCCGCGGCGCCAGCCAGTACAGGAAAGCCTCGTTTCTGCTGAATGCGGCCGGCGAAACGGTGTTCCCCACGTTTCTGCAGATGCACGAGCGCCCGCACATCCTCAAGGGTCTTGCGAGCGCCCCCTTCGATTCCGAAGGAGCCGCGACGCGCGACCGCGATCTGGTTCGCGACGGGGTGCTCGACGGCTACGTGCTGGGCAGCTACTCGGCGCGCAAGCTCGGTCTGAAAACCACCGGCAACGCCGGGGGCATTCACAATCTGATCGTGAGCGCGCCGGGCAAAGCGCTCGATACTCCCACCCTGCTGCGGCGGCTGGGAACGGGCCTGCTGGTGACCGAGCTGATGGGACAGGGCGTCAACGGGGTGACCGGGGACTATTCACGGGGCGCGAGTGGATTCTGGGTAGAGAACGGAGCGCTCGCCTATCCGGTGCAGGAGATCACGATAGCCGGCAACCTGCGGCAGATGTATCGGGACATTGCGGCGCTGGGTGGAGATATCGATGACCGGGGCGGGATACGGACGGGCTCGGTGCTGGTCAGTGAGATGACGATCGCCGGCGACTGAGCTGTTCAGGGGTACTTGCCAGTCGCGAGCGTCAGGGTAGGGCGCGGAGCCTCCTCGACGAGAGAGCGCAGCGTGAGCTCGCTGCAGCGGCTGCGCCGGGCTTCATCGAGGGTGGCGGTCAGGCGGTCGACGGGCGGCACCGGTACGTTGCGCGCTGCGAAGTGACCGCTGCGCTGATTGCGCGCGATCTCCAGGATCTCATACACGCCAATGCGACCGATATCGCGAGCGGGCGCGAGCTCGTCGCCTTCGGTTACGATGAGAAGCCCGGCCTTCTCCAGCGTGGTCGCCATCTGCGCGACCGCGATTCCAGGCAATCCGAGCTCGTTCGACAACGCATTCACCGTCCAGCGCTTGCCCCCGGTGAGATGCGTCCTGCCCACGAAGTACATCAGGCGCAATGCCAGCTGCTCGAGCTCTACGCATGACAGCCGCAACTCCTGCAGCCCGAGCCGCAGGTAGGTCGGATTCTGCACGTAGAACGAGAGCTGCGCGCCGGCCAGCAGAATCAGCCAACCCAGGTACGTCCACAGCAGACCGGCCACGATGACCGCGAAGCCG
>CAZLYG010000503.1:0-4075 GCA_964563075.1 uncultured Steroidobacteraceae bacterium
TTGCCTGCTTGGTGCGGGCGATTCCCAACGTCGGAGCGATGGCCAGCTGGCGAGCAAGTGCATCTACGGTGGCGACCAATTCCTCGTCCGCGACACACTTCCAGATGAGCCCCCATTCCGCCGCCTGCTCGGCACCGAGCTTCTCTCCCAACAGCGCCAGCCCCAGCGCGCGCGCGGTACCGACCAGGCGCGGAAGCAACCACGTACCGCCCGAGTCCGGTACCAGACCCAGCTTCGAGAAAGCCTGAACGAAGCTGGCCGAGCGGGCAGCCAGAACCAGATCGCACGCCAGCGCAATGTTCGCACCCGCGCCGGCCGCAACGCCGTTGACCGCCGCGATGACAGGCATTGGAAGGCTTCGCAGGGCCAGCACGAGCGGTTTGTAGAACTTCTCGATCGATTCGCCGAGGTCGGCCCCCTGCCCGCCGGGCGCGACGGCGCGGTCGCCGAGATCCTGCCCAGCGCAGAATCCACGGCCGGCGCCGGTCAGCACAAGAACGCGTGCAGAAGTGGGCGCAGGACTCGCACCCGCGGCACCGGCACCGGCTGCCAGGCGGCTGAGCACCTCCTGCACCTCTGTGTGCATCTGCACGTTGAAGCTGTTGAGACGCTCCGGACGGTTGAGAGTCAGCCGGGCAACTCCATCGGTGACCTCGAACAGAATGCATTGATACGTCATGGCCAGGCGTCCCCTCATTTCTCGTCGTAATCGAGCTCGAGCACCGGCGTCTTCGCTCGCGACTGGCAGGCCAGCACATACCCTTCCCGCAGCTCCCAATCCTCGAGCGCGTGGTTCTCTGCCATCTCCACGGCGCCGCGCACAACCTTGGTGCGGCACGTTGAGCACACGCCTGCCCGGCAGGAGAACGGCAGCTCGAGTCCTGCGCGGGCTGCGGCGTCGAGCACAGTCTCTGCATCGCGTCGCATGCTGAAGGAGCGACGGCGGCCGTCCATGACCAACGTCACCTCTGTGAGGTCTGCATTTTCCCGTGTGCCTTCGACCGTCGGCGCCGCGGATTGCGACCCGGGGTTGGCGATCGCGCGGGGATTAGCCGTCGCGCGGGGATTAGCCGTCGCGCGAGCGTTAGCCGTCGCGCCGAGAGCGGCCGTCGCGCCGGGGTTGGCCGGCGCGGCTCCGGGCAATCCGGCGGTGAAATACTCGCTGTGGATGCGCTCAGCCTCCATGCCGCATTGACGAAGCGCCGCCGTCACGTCCTCGTTCATCGTGCCGGGGCCGCATATGAAGCACTCCGCGACCCCTTCCGGGTCGAACAGGACTTGCGCCACACGCCGAGCCCGCTCGGCGTCGAGCCGGCCGTTGTAGATCTCCGCCTCCTGCGGCTCCCGGCTCATGAAGAAATGCACCGCGAATCGATCCAGATATCGATCCTTCAGCGCAAGCACGTCCTCCAGGCACATCGTGCGGGCCGTACTCGTATTGCCGTAGAAGAGGATGAAACGTGCGCCACTCGCAAGGACCGAGCGCGCCACCGACAGAACAGGTGTTATGCCGCAGCCGGAGGCAAATCCCGCCGACATCCGGCGATCGGAAAATCGCGGTGTAAGGCTTCCGTTGGGTGGCAGCACGTCGATTGTGTCGCCAACGCGAAGCCCTTCGGTCAAGTGCCGCGACATGGCGCCGTCCTTGTGGGCACGGACGCAGATGCGCAGCGGCCACTCCCCGGGAGCGGAGGTCAGTGAATAGGTGCGCCTGACCTCTCCAGCATCAGTCTCCACTCGCAGCACCACGTGCTGACCGGGCAGTCCGTGGTACTCGTGCCGAACTTCCGGCGGAGCCTCGAGGGAGAGGGCCACAGAATCCTCTGCATCGGGACGGATCCCGGTCACCCGCATTGAGTGAAACCGCAGCATTCAAATGCACTTGAAATAGTCGAACGGCTCCCGGCACTCATCGCATCGATAGTGCGCCTTGCAGGGCGTGGAGCCGAACTCGCTGATCTGTGTGGTCGCCAGGCTGCCACAGCGCGGGCAGGCGATCGCCGCCCTGAGCAGGCGACGCGGACTCATCACGGCGGTCGCCGGAGGCGCAATACCGAATTCCAACAGCTTCGCTCGTCCCTCGGCCGTCAGCCAATCGCTCGTCCATGCGGGCGCGAGGACCTCTTCCGACACCGCGCCGGCGTAGCCTGCCGACTCCAGTGCTTCCCGGATCGAGCGCCGGATCACTTCCGTTGCCGGACAACCCGAGTAGGTCGGCGTCATTCCCACGTGCAGCGTGCCCTGCCTCCAACGAACGAATCGGACGATGCCAAGATCGACGACACTCAAAATCGGGATCTCCGGGTCCGGTACGCGCGACAGGGTTTCCCATACGGCGTGCTCAGCCGGGCCCGCAGAGCTTGCTGCCCTCTGTGCAGCCTCTACCATTGCGCCCCCGGATAAGCGCGCTGCAGGTATTGCATCTCGCCCAACATGTGGCCGAGATGCTCCGTGTGGATGCCCCGTTTGCCATGCCACGGGAAAGCACTCGAGGCTGGCCGTGTCAGCGTCGCCTCCTGAAGATCTTCGTCGACGCGCGCTGACCAGCGCGGTTGCAACGCATTCAGCTGGGGTGCAATGCCCTGCGCCGCCAACCGCTCGTCGATCTCATCGGCGGCGAACAACTCACCCGTGAACCTCCACAGTGCATCGACGGAATCCTGTACGCGCGCGTGGCTCTCCTGCGTGCCATCGCCGAGCCGCAGCAGCCACCCGCTGCTGAAGCGGTAGTGGTAACGCGTCTCCTTCACGGCCTTCGCTGCTATCCCGGCGAGCCGTGCGTCCGTGGAGGACTGCAGCGCCTCGTAGATTTCGAGCTGCCAGGTGTCGATCAGCCACTGCCGCACGATCGTGCGGCCGAAGTCTCCATTGGGCTGTTCGGCGAGGGTGAGGTTGGCAAACTCTGGAGCATCGCGCAGAAACGCCAACGCGTCCTCATCCCTGCCGCGCCCTTCGAGCTCGCCCGCATAGCTCAGAAGCAGACGCGCCTGGCCGATGAGATCCAGAGCGAGGTTGCCCAGCCCGAGATCCTCCTCGAGCGCCGGCGCATGCCCCACCCACTCCCCCAGGCGCTGGCCCAGAATGAGACTCGTGTCGCCGAGTCGCAGCAGATAGCGCAGCAGATCAGGCGAGCTCACAGATTCTTCACCTCATCGGGAATCGCGTAGAAGGTCGGATGCCGGTAGACCGTGTCGCGCGCAGGCTCGAACAGCGCATCCGCTTCTGCCGGATCCGAGGCGAGGATGTCGCTGGAGCGCACCACCCAGATGCTGACACCCTCCTGCCGGCGCGTGTAGACATCCCGCGCGTGCTCGATCGCCATTGTTGCGTCGGCGGCATGAAGGCTGCCGACGTGCTTGTGCTCCAGACCCGCACGCGAGCGGATGAATACCTCGAACAGCGGCCAATCGTCCGAAAGCGCTGTGCTCATCAGGCTGCCTCCTCGGAGCTCTTCCGTCTTGCGGTCTCCAAGCGCTCGCGCCGCTTTTCCGCGTGGGCGGCCGCGGCCTCCCGCACCCAGGCGCCTTCGGACTGTGCGCTACGACGCGCCTCCAGCCGCTCCCGGTTGCACGGACCATTGCCCTTGAGGACGGACTGGAACTCGTTCCAGTCGATCTCACCGAACCGGTAGTGCTGCGCGGCCTCATCCCAGCGCAGATCCGGGTCCGGCACGCACAGCCCCAGGAACTGCGCCTGAGGCACCGTGATATCGATGAATTTCTGGCGCAGCTCGTCGTTGGTGAAGCGCTTGATCTTCCAGCGCATGGACTGCTCGGTGTGCTTGGATTGCGAATCGCTCGGCCCGAACATCATGATCGAGGGCCACCACCAGCGATTCAGCGCGTCCTGCGCCATTGCGCGCTGCTCGGGTGTGCCGCGCGCCAAAGACAACATGATCTCGAACCCCTGCCTTTGGTGAAAGCTCTCCTCCTTGCAGATGCGGACCATGGCTCGCGCGTAGGGTCCGTAGGAGCACCGGCACAGCGGGATCTGGTTCATGATCGCCGCCCCGTCGACCAGCCAGCCGATGGCCCCCACGTCCGCCCAGGTCAACGTGGGGTAGTTGAAGATGCTG
>CAZLYG010000504.1:0-253 GCA_964563075.1 uncultured Steroidobacteraceae bacterium
CGGATCGGCTTCGGCTCGAAGGCCGTCGTGACGGGCGATGTCACGCAGACGGATCTGCCGGCCGGCAAGCAGTCCGGCCTGAGTCATGTCATCAACGTGCTGCGCGGAGTCGAAGGCGTCGCGTTCACGTTCTTCGACGCGCACGATGTGGTTCGGCATCCGCTCGTGCAGCGCATCGTGCAAGCCTACGGTCGGACGTGCTCCATGGAGACGCCGACTACTTACCGACCAGTTTCGATCACACGATTGGCGT
>CAZLYG010000504.1:263-4027 GCA_964563075.1 uncultured Steroidobacteraceae bacterium
CCGCTCGTGCAGCGCATCGTGCAAGCCTACGAGGCGCGCAGCGATGGCCGGAGCACCTCATCGTGAGCTCGGATTCCGACGGGGTTCGAGTCGAAGTGCAGCGCCGCGTGCAGGCCTGGGCGCCGCCGCGCGCCGAGATCGCGAAATGGGCGAGCGTTGCCCTCGGCCGGCGTGCCGCCGGGCGCGAAATGGGTGTCAGGGTCGTCGGAGCCGCGGAAAGCCGGCGTCTGAACTCGCGGTTTCGCGGCAAGGACCGGCCGACCAACGTGTTGTCTTTCCCTGTCGCCTCTTTGCCGGGCACGCCGGCAGGGGAGGCGCGGCCGCTGGGGGATCTGGTGATCTGCCCGCAGGTGTTGCGCACGGAGGCTCGCGAGCAGCGGAAGACTTTGCGGGCTCACTGGGCACACCTGGTCGTGCACGGGGTTCTGCATCTCATCGGCTACGATCACGAGCGTGAAACGGAAGCCTCGCGCATGGAGCGGCGCGAGATCAGCGTGCTCCGGCGGCTGGGCTTCGCCAACCCTTATCGGAGTTCCTGATGGCCAAGGAGTCCCCCAATTCAACCGGGCGCTGGCTGAAACGGCTCACACAGAGCTTCGCTCAGGAGCCCCAGGACCGCGAGGAGCTGCTGGGCATCCTGCGGATGGCCGGTGACAAGGGGCTGCTCGACACGGATGCCCTGACGATGCTCGAGGGCGTGCTGGATGTCACGGACCTGCAGGTGCGCGACATCATGATCCCGCGAATACAGATGACCTTCGTGCGGCGCAATGATCCGGCTGCGGAGATTCTGCCGCGGGTCATCGAGTCCGGGCACTCGCGCTTTCCGGTGTTGGATGAGGACCGCGACGACATCGTCGGAATTCTGCTCGCGAAGGACCTTCTGCGGCTGTGTCACGGCGCTGCACGGGAGGCGCGATTCGACATTCGCGAGTACATGCGCCCCGCTGTGTTCGTCCCCGAATCGAAGCGCCTCAATGTGCTGCTGAAGGACTTCCGCCGCAACCGCAATCACATGGCGATTGTCGTGGACGAGTACGGCGGTGTCTCGGGCCTGGTCACGATCGAGGACGTGATCGAGCAGATCGTCGGCGAGATCGACGACGAGTTCGACGTCGAGGACGAACACAACATTCGCAGGGAAACGGAGCGGCAGTTCACCGTCCGCGGTGTCACGCGCATCGAGGAGTTCAATGAGTACTTCAATGCGCACCTGTCCGAGGAGGAGGGGTTCGACACGGTGGCCGGTCTGCTGATGAAGCAGCTGGGACGCCTGCCGCGCCGGGGTGAGACCGCCAACATCGATGGATTCGAGTTTCGCGTCATGAGGGCGGACCGCCGGCGCATCGAGGCGCTGCGCGTATTCTCACCGCACGACATTCCTCCCCCGGAAGAGCGAGCCGGCAGCCAGTGAAGCTGTTCGGTGGACGCTATGTGGCGGCGGTAGGTGCCGGCGCACTCCTCGCCTGCGCCTATGCTCCTCTGGGCTGGTGGCCACTGGGCGTCCTCTGCCCGGCGGTGCTGATCGGTTTGTGGCAGGGGCAGACGCCGCGGCGCGCAGCCTGGCTGGGATTCTGGTTCAACGCCGCCACCTTCGCGGCGGGCACTTACTGGCTGTACATCAGCATCCACCTGTTCGGGCAGGCACCGGTCTGGCTCGCGGTGTTCCTCATGATCTCGCTCGTGGCCATCATGGGCCTCTACCACGCGCTGGCTGCCCACGACAGGGCTGGTCCGCTGGCTGCTGGGGATTCCGGCCGCCTGGGTGCTCATCGAGTGGTTGCGCGGCTGGTTTCCGTCGGGGTTCCCATGGCTGTCATTGGGCTATTCACAAACTGATACGTGGCTTGCGGGCTACGCTCCCATCGTGGGCGTGTACGGTATCAGCGCGCTCCTCCTGGTGTGTGCCGGAGCGCTCGCTGCGCTGGTCCTCGGCCGCGGCAGCCAGCGCGTCATTGCGGGTGCGGTACTGGTTCTACCCTGGATTGCGGGCGCAGCTCTGGAACATGTGGAGTGGACCCGCCCGTCAGGACAGCCCGTGAGCGTCGCGATTCTGCAGGGGGACATCCCGCAGGATGAGAAGTGGGTGAAGAGCCACCGCGATGCGACTCTGAGGCGCTATCACGACCTAACGATGCGAGGCCTGGGTCGCCGCCTGATCGTCATGCCGGAGTCGGCACCCCCGGAGCTGGCGAACAACATCGTCCCCTGGATCAAGGATCTTTATCGGCAGGCACGCAGCCACGGGTCAGGACTGCTGTTCGGAGTGCTGCGTGCTTCCGACGATGCCCACCAGTACTTCAACTCGGTGCTGGCCCTGGATGAGCGGGTGAGCTGGTACGACAAGCGTCACCTGGTACCGTTCGCGGAATACTTCCCTGTTCCTCCTCTCGTGCGCTCGTGGCTGCGGCTGATGAGCCTGCCGTACTCGGATTTCACGGCCGGCGGCGGCGAGCAGCCACCACTACCTGTGGGCGGGCTGATGCTCGGCACCACGATTTGTTACGAAGACGCGTACGGGAGCGCAATGCTGGCTGTGCTACCCGAGGCCGATGCCCTCGTGAACGTCACGAACGACGCCTGGTTCGCGCACTCCACAGCCCGCTACCAGCACTTTCAGATTTCGAGGATGCGGGCGCAGGAATCTCAGCGGTTCCTGCTTCGAGCCGCGAATGACGGGGTCTCCGCGGTGGTAGGCCCGCACGGTGAAGTCATCGCACGCGCTCCCGAGTTTACCCCCTATGTGCTCGAATCGACGGTGGTGCCCCGGACCGGCCTGCCACCTTATGCCCGTGTTGGCAATTTCGCGGTCGTCGGCCTGGCGCTGGTTGTGCTGGCGTATGGCGTGTGGGTACGGCAATGTAGGGGCCAGGGCGACCGGTCTGCCCCGGCCACAGGTCCCGACGGGGGTCCGCCGACGGGCACAGCAAGTGCTGCAGCCACGCCAAGCGCCCGTCTGTCCACGAGTCTTTGAGTAGCGAGTGTCTATTCCCACTGCGGCCGCGGGCCGCTTTTCGGAGCCAAGCATGAGTGTTTCGCGTCCCACCCACCGGGCAGTATCCCTGCTGTGCGTCTCGATCGCACTGGGCGCTTGCTCGAGTGACCTCAGCGCGCAGACCGCGGGGCAGCCCGCACACGGCTCTCCAGCTGCGAGCCCCGAGCCTCTGGTGAAGAACCTCCCGGACTTCTCTCCGCTGGTGGACAAGTACGGACCGGCCGTAGTGAATGTCGAGGTCGTCGAGAAGGCACAGCAGAGCGCACCGGGCGGCCTGTCCCCCAACGATCCGTTCTTCGATTTCTTCCGCCGCTTCGGCATTCCGGGGCCGGAAGGCGGCAGTCCGCATGGCGGCAGTGCGCCGCCGGTGCGTGGCGCGGGCTCGGGATTCATCGTCAGCGCGGATGGCTACATCCTCACCAACACTCACGTGGTGGAGAACGCGGATGAGGTGACGGTGCGCCTGACGGACCGACGCGAATTCCAGGCGAAGGTCATCGGGGCGGATGAGCGCACGGATGTCGCCGTCATCAAGATCAACGCCGGCAACCTGCCCACGGTGAAGTTGGGCGACCCGGCGAAGATCCATCCCGGACAGTGGGTGCTCGCCATCGGCTCCCCCTTCGGCTTCGAGAACAGTGCGACCGCCGGGATCATCAGCGCGACGGCTCGCTCGCTCCCGAGCGACAACTACGTGCCGTTCATTCAGACCGATGTGGCGGTGAACCCGGGCAACTCCGGCGGCCCGCTGTTCAACCTCTACGGCGAG
>CAZLYG010000505.1:0-4015 GCA_964563075.1 uncultured Steroidobacteraceae bacterium
GGCGCCCACGCGCGAGTGAACGAGATACGCGCGGCCGTCGTCATCCCAGAACGGACAGGGGTCCTCCAGGCCGGCCTGTCCGATCACCTTCACCGGGGAATCCCAGGGACCTGTGGGCTGGACTGCCGAGGTCATGAAAATGCCCTCGGTCGGGGTCACGAAGTAGACGTAAACGCGCCCGGCGTGAACGCGGATGGCCGGCGCCCAGATACCGCTCGCATAACGATAGCCGAGCGAGTAGTTGAGCTTCGAATGCTCCGTGGCGTCGGTGAAATCCACCGGACCGGGCAGATCGTAGCGGGGATCGAAGTCGAGCCGCCGCAGCGCATGACCGATGATCGTCCAATGCACCAGGTCGTGCGAGCGCAGCACCGGGATTCCCGGTGAGAAATGAAAGGACGAGGCGATCAGGTAGTAATCGCTCCCCACCCGCGCGACATCCGGATCCGAATAGTCCGCGTACAGGATCGGATTGCGATAGGTCCCCGCGGAGTCGGCTGCCGCTGCGGCACCAGCTACCGGGACGAGCAGGACAGTCGCCAGCGAAACCAGGGCAACGCATGCTCGCACGCGCGCGGCAATCGCCTGCGCGTGATGGGTGACGGTGCTCATCGGTAGCGCTAACATCTCGCGTGAGCCGCGCAAAAGCAATAGGTAGTACTTCAGTTCGCCATCGCAGACCGCCATCCGGCGCCGACGCTGCCCCCGTCTTCGCGGCAGCCGACGCTGCCCCCGTCTTCGCGACAGCACTGCTGCTGATCGGCGCACTGCTGTCGCCGTTCGCGGCGCAAGCGCAGGCATTAGGAACCACGAGTTCCGCCCCTTTGGACCCCATCGACCGTCACGCGCTGGTCACTCGCCATGACATCACGTTCCAGCGAGTCGATCCTGACTCAGCCCTGATGGTGGGTAACGGCAACTTCGCGTTCACCGCGGACATCACCGGCCTGCAGAGCTTTCCGGAGCAGTATTCCCCGCTGGTGCCACTGCTCACCGAAGCGCAATGGGGCTGGCACAGCTTTCCCAACCCGAAGCATTACACCTATCAGGACAGCCTGGCGCCGGTGAGCGTCCATGGGAGTACGCAATACTATCCGTGGCTGCGCGACTGGTCGCAGGCCAACAGACCGGCCATCGCGTGGCTGCGCGAGAATCCGCATCGCCTCTCACTGGGTCGGGTGTCGTTGTACCTCATCTCCAGGCACGGCAAGTCAGCGCGCTTCGCGGATCTGTCCGACACCCGCCAGACGCTCGACCTCTGGAGTGGCACGCTGCACAGCCGTTTCGTGCTGGATGGCGAGCCCGTGCAGGTACAGACTCAAGTGCATCCGGATCTCGACATGCTGATCGTGACGCTCAGCGGGCCCGCACTGGCCGCCGGGCGTCTCGGCGTGGATCTGAAATTTCCGGGAGTATCCCGGAATTTGGACCCCGATCCGCAGGACTGGGACCACCCCCGCCAGCATCTGACGACCGTCACCGCGCAGACCTCGCGCAGCCTCTCCCTCGAGCGGCAACTTGACGACACCCGCTACTACGTCACGGTCGGCTCCGACGCGGATGTCAGTTTCACGCGCCTCGCACCGCATTCTTTTCGCATACTCCCACGGGCAGCCGACAAGGCGAGCTCCATCACTCTGATGGTGTTGTTCTCCGAGCAGCCGCATGCGGGCGCCCTCCCAGCCACAGCCAGCGCGCATGCGGCAGTCAGCGATCATTGGCATCGCTACTGGAGCACCGGCGGCGTCGTCGATCTGTCCGGCAGCACCGATCCGCGTGCCGCCGAGTTGGAACGGCGTATCGTACTGTCGCAGTACCTGATGGCGGTGAACGCCGCCGGCACGCTGCCGCCCCAGGAGGAGGGCCTGTTCTCGAACAGCTGGTATGGCAAGTTCCACCTGGAGATGCATATCTGGCACGCCGGGCATTTTGCGCTCTGGGGCCATCCCGAGCTGTTGGAGCGCAGCATGCCTTGGTATCTCGCGCATCTGACTCAGGCGCGGGAGCGAGCACGTGCGCACGCGACACAGGGAGCCTGGTGGCCGAAGATGGCAGGGCCCGAGGGCCGCGAGAGCCCGAGTACGATCAACCCTTTCATCATGTGGCAGCAGCCCAGCCCCATTTACCTGGCGGAGCTGATCTATCGCGCGCAGCCCGCCCGCGCGACGCTCGATCGATACCGGGACCTCGTCTTCCAGACGGCCGATCTGCTCGCCTCATTCCCGTACTTCGATGCTGCACACGAGCGGTACATCCTCGGACCGCCGATCATGCCGGCACAGGAGGTCTTTCCGCCGCTCAGCACGTTCGATCCCACCTTCGAGCTGGAATACTTCCGCTTCGGTTTGCGGACGGCGCAGCTGTGGCGGGAGCGGCTCGGGCTGCCGCGGGATGCGCGCTGGGACAGCGTGCTCCGCGAGCTGGCGCCCTTGCCACAGCGGGATGGCCTCTACCTCGCCGCCGAGTCCTTCCCACAGCTGTGGGACCAGGCTCGAAGCCCTGGATGTTCCCATGGGCACACCGCAATCCAATGTTGGAATCGCGATCACCCGTCCTTTCTCGGCGCGCTCGGCCTGCTCCCTGGAAAGGACGTCGACGCAACCACCATGCAGCACACGCTGACCGCGGTGGAGCAGCATTGGGACCTCCGGCAAACCTGGGGCTGGGACTTTCCACTGATGGCGATGACCGCGGCGCGCCTCCATCAGCCGCGGAAAGCTGTCGACCTGCTGCTGTACGATGCGCCCAACAACCGTTTTGGGCCTACCGGGATGACTCCACGGGTGCACCTGGAGGTCGATGGGAATGGCACGGCAAACGCTGCCGCCGGCCGTCGCGCCGCCGGCACGGCCGGCACGGCCGATACTGCCAGTGCGGACGGTGCGGACGGTGGCCCCGGTGGAACCTACCATCGCGACGCGCAGACCTACTTCCCCTCCAACGGCGGCCTGCTGCTCGCCGTCGCGTTGATGGCGGCGGGTTGGGATGGAGAGTCAGCGCCGGCACCTGGGTTTCCGCACGACGGCAGCTGGCATGTGAGGACCGAGGGCGTGCAGCGATTGCCATGAAGGTGTTATGTTTCCGGAACCGGTGCAAGGGAGAAACGAGCATGAGAACCACCGTATTCGCGGCCCTGATGATGGTGTCGTTCACGGCATTCGCGGGCGACATCGACGGCAAATGGACCGGATCGATCGATACACCCAACGGGCCCGTGCAGCTCACCTACGTGCTGGCCTCCAAAGGAACGCAGCTGACGGGCACGGCCGCGGGTGGCCCCAACGGGCCGCCAATTCCTCTGCAGCACGGCAAGATCGAGGGCAACAAGATCTCGTTCTCCCTTACATTCCAGCTGGATCAGCCGACCACCTTCAACTACACCGGCACGCTCTCGGGCAAGCAGCTGAAGATCCACTCCGACATGGGCGGGCAGCCGATCGACTTCACGCTGACGAAGGCACCCTGAGCGCGGGGAGCTGCACCGGAAGGGTTTAACCGCAGAGTGGAAGCCCTGCGGACTCTCTGGCGTTCCGCAAGCGACGGGCAGAGAATCCGCTTCATCTTCGCAACGCCGATCCCAGCATGACCAACAAATTGACGCCCGCCGAAGCAGCCCTCCGCGATGCCGCACGCGACTACCACCGCCAGCCGGCCCCGGGAAAAATCGCTATCTCGCCAAGCAAGCCTCTGACCAACCAGAGGGATCTTTCGCTGGCCTACTCGCCCGGCGTTGCCTATCCCTGCCTGGACATTGCGGCGGACCCGCGTGCGGCGGCTGATTACACCTCCCGCGGCAACCTCGTGGGTGTCGTGACGAACGGCACGGCGGTATTGGGGCTGGGCGACATCGGCCCGCTGGCGGCGAAGCCGGTGATGGAAGGCAAGGGCTGCCTGTTCAAGAAGTTCGCCGGGATCGATGTGTTCGATATCGAGCTCGCGGAGCGTGACCCGGACAAGCTGATCGAGGTCATCGCCGCTCTGGAACCGACCCTCGGTGGCATCAACCTCGAGGACA